>DASWLY010000105.1:0-27380 GCA_036400035.1 Allosphingosinicella sp. | reverse complement strand
CGGCGTCGCCGAGATTGTCGGCATGCTGGCCGATCTTGACGGTGATGCCGGCCTTGCGGAGGCCCTCGACGACATAGCTTTCGGAGGCGTCGGAGCCCTGCACCTTGTAGCCCAAGATGTGCATCACTTCGGCGATGCCGGACATGCCGATGCCGCCTATGCCGACGAAATGGATGGTGCCGATGTCCTTGGCGACGCCTCTCATCCCGCGCCCCGCCATCAGGCAAAGGCCCCGCCGGGGATAGGCGTGAGGATCAGCTCCTCTGTGGGCATCGGGTCCGTGCCGAGGTCACGGCCGGTCAGCTCGACCAGGTCGGCGAGGTCGCTCGCCGCATTGGGCCGGCCGACCGCCCACGCCCGCGCCGCGGCGTTGGTCAGGGCGGCGGGCTCGAGGCCGAGCTTCTGCATCTGCTTGGCGAGCTCGACGGGGGTGAAGCTCTTCTGGGCGATCGTCCGGGCCCCGCCGGCTTTGGCCATCTCGCGGGCATTGGCGGTCTGGTGGTCGTCGGTCGCCGAAGGCAGCGGAATGAGGATCGCGGGCCGCCCCGCCACGGTCAGCTCCGCGATGGTCGAGGCGCCGGCGCGGGCGATGACGAGGTGGGTCCAGGCGATCTTGTCCGGCATGTCGCCGATGTAGGTGGCGAGATCGGCCGCGATCCCGAGCGCCGAATAGCGGGCGCGAACGCTCTCGATATCCTCGGCGCGGCATTGCTGGGTAACCTGCAGCCGGCGGCGGAAATGCTCGGGAAGAAGGCCGAGCCCCTCGGGCACCACCTGGGAAAGGATGGTCGCGCCCTGGCTGCCGCCGGTGACGAGCAGCCGGAACACACCCTCGTCGGTCAGCTCCGGATAGGGCTGCTCGCGAAGCGCCAGCACCTCGTCGCGGACCGGGTTGCCGACCAGGTGGGTCTTGCTTTCGCGGCTTTTCGGGAGCCGCTGGACGTTGGGATAGGCGGTGGCGATCGCGTCCACCCGGCCCGAGACGATCCGGTTGACCCGGCCGAGCACCGCATTCTGCTCGTGGATCAGGGTCGGGATCCGGTCCCGCTGCGCCGCCATCAGCGCCGGCAGCGCCGGATAGCCGCCGAAACCGATGACGGCGGAAGGCTCGAAGGTCTCGTAGAGCCGCGAGGCCATGGCGCGGCCCGTGAATATCTTGCTGATCGCCTTGATCCAGCCGATCGGCCCGCCGCCCAGCCGGCCCGCCGGCAGGATATGGACCGGAACCCCCTCGAACAGCCCGGGGATCCGGGCGCCGCGGTCGTCGGTGACCAGCGCCACCCTGTGACCGCGCCGCATCAGCTCCTCGGCCAGGGCATGGGCCGGGATCATATGCCCCCCGGTGCCGCCGGCGGCCAGGACGTAGTGGCGGCTCAGCATGGCACCGTCACCCGCGCGCATCCTGCCGTCACCCCGGCGCATCGTGCCGTCACCCCGGCGAAAGCCGGGGTCTTGTGGAGACCCGCCCCGCCCGTCACCCCGGCGAAAGCCGGGGTCTCGTGGAGACCCGCAGTGACTTCTTGTCCTGAGGTCCCGGCTTTCGCCGGGATGACGTGGTTTTCGTTCATCGCCCGCTCCACTTCACGACGTAGGGCGAGCGGTGCAGATACGGGTTCCGCCTCGTGAAGGCGAGCAGAAGCCCCATTCCGATCGACAGCGCTACCATCGACGAGCCGCCGTAGCTGATGAACGGCAGCGTCATCCCCTTGGAAGGCGCGATCTGGACGTTGACCGCCATGTTTATCAGCGCCTGAAGCCCGAACTGGCAGACGAGGCCGGCGGCGGCGAGGACGACGAACTTGTCCTCCTCGTGGAGCAGCCGGATCAGGACCCGGGCGACGATGACCAGGTAGATGGCGGCGATGGCCAGGCAGGCGATGATCCCGAACTCCTCGCCGATCACCGAGAAGATATAGTCCGTGTGCGGCTCGGGCAGCTGGAACTTGCGCGAGCCCGCGCCCGGCCCCGCCCCGAACAGGCCGCCGGCGGTGAGCGTGCGGATCGCCGATTCCGTCTGATAGGTGTCATGAACGCCGCTTCCGGCGCCGAGGAAGGCATCGATCCGGGTCGTCGCCACCGGATAGAAGAAATAGGCGAGGACGATCGCGATGATCCCACCGACGGCAAGGAGCCCCAGGGTCCTCAGCGACACGCCCGAGAGGGTGAGAAGGATCACCCAGGCGGAAGCGAAGATGATCGTCTCGCCGAAATTGGGCTGCTGCATGAGCAGCAGGCCGATCAGGCCGGTGCAGATCCCGGAAAGCGGCACCACCGGCAGGCTGGCGTCCTGCTCCTTCAGGGACAGCATCCAGGCGATCGAGACCACGTAGAGGGGCTTGAGGAACTCGGAAGGCTGGAACTGGGTGAAGCCGACCCCCAGCCAGCGCCGGGCTCCGTTCACCTCGACGCCGACGATGGGCACGAGGAACAGCAAGGCGGTGAAGAAGAGCGTCCCGATCAGGCACCAGCGCTTGGCCTTGGTCCTGGGCAGCATCGAGACCCCGATCATCACCGGCAGGGCAAGGACGATCCAGAACATCTGGCGGTAGAAATAATGGAGCGGCGCGTAGCTCACCCCGCCGCCCGACAGGCGCTGGCCGGCGGCGGGCGAGGCGGCGGCGACGGCGATCAGGCCGATGGCGATCAGCACCGCGACGAAGAACAGCAGGACCCGGTCGATCTCCCAGAACCAGCGCCCGGCCGCGCTCCGGTCCGATCGTCCAAGCCGGTTCGCGCTCCGGTTCCTGAGGTCCGCCACTACGCCCATTACAAAGCCTCCACCGCCGCTCGAAACGCATCGCCGCGCGCTTCGTAATCCCGGAACTGATCGAACGAGGCGCAGGCCGGGGAGAGCAGGACGACCTCGCCCGGCCGAGCCGCCTCCGCCGCCTCGTTCACCGCCTCGAACAGCATCTCGCACTCGCTGACCGGCACCTTGGGCCGAAGCAGGCGGGCGAACATCGGGCCCGCCTCGCCGATCGTATAGGCGGCCCGGACATGACCCAGGAACGGCTCGCAGGCCTCCAGATCCTCCGATTTGGGCAGCCCGCCCAGGATCCAGTGAACCGCCGGATAGGCGGCGAGCGCCGGCGCCGCGGAGGTCGGGTTGGTCGCCTTCGAATCGTTGACGAACAGGACCCCGTTCTTCTCGGCGACCCTCTCCATCCGGTGCGGAAGGCCGGGATAGGTGACGAGGCCGCGGGCGATCGCTCCGTCCGCGATGCCGAGCGCCTTGGCGGCCGCCACCGCCGCGGCGATGTTCTGGGCATTGTGCGGCCCCTGCAGCGCCGGCCAGAGCGACTGGTCCTTCACCTGCTCCGAAGAGACCAGGATCTTGCGCCCCGCGATCTGGCCGGCGATGGCCCGGGTATAATCGTCCTCCGCCGCGATGACGGCGACATTCCCGGGCGACTGCATCGCGAACAGGCGTGCCTTGGAGGCGGCATAATCGTCCACGCCGTCATAGCGGTCGAGATGGTCGGGCGTGATGTTGAGCAGCACCGACACGTCGCAATCGAGCCCGCGGGTCAGGTCGATCTGGTAGGAGGAGAGCTCGAGCACATAGACGCCGCCCTCGGGCAGAGGCTCCTGGCCGAGGATCGGGAAGCCGATATTGCCGGCCATGGTGACGGGCAGGCCGGCGGCGGCGGCGATGTGATGGATGAGCGCGGTGGTGGTCGACTTGCCGTTGGTGCCGGTGATCCCCACCACCTGGTGCGGCGGTAAGGTCGCCCGCGCCTGGGCGAATAATTCGATGTCGCCGATCAGCGGGACGTTCGCCTCCCGGGCCCGGGCGGCGATGGGGTGGCGGTTGAGAGGGACTCCCGGGGAGACGACGAGCCCGTCGAACCCGTGGAGCGAAGTGGTCAGCGGATCGGCGAGGCGTACCGCTCCCGACTCCCGCACCGCCTCGCGCGCCTCCTCGTTCTGATCCCACGCCGTCACTTCGGCGCCGCTGGCGACCAGCGCCTCCACCGTCGCCATGCCCGAGCGGGCGAGGCCGTAGACCGAGTATCTGCGTCCGGCAAAGGCGGGGCTGGTAATCATGCCGTCACCCCGGCGGAAGCCGGGGCCTCGGGGAGACCCGCCCCACTCGTCACCCCGGCGAAAGCCGGGGTCTGGGGGAGGCGCGCCGAGACCTTCCGGCCCGAGGTCCCGGCTTTCGCCGGGATGACGGGGAGGGACATCGCGATCATCTCAGCTTCAGGGTCGACAGGCCGGCCAGCGCCAGCACGAAGGCGATGATCCAGAAGCGGATGACGATGGTCGCCTCCGACCAGCCGATCTGCTCGAAATGGTGGTGGATAGGCGCCATCTTGAAGATCCGGCGGCCGGTCCGCTTGTAGAAGAAGACCTGGATGATGACGCTCATCGCCTCGACCACGAACAGGCCGCCGATGATCCCCAGAACGATCTCGTGCTGGGTCGCGACCGCGATCGCCCCGAGCGCCCCGCCGAGCGCGAGGCTGCCCGTGTCGCCCATGAAGACGGCGGCGGGCGGGGCGTTGAACCAGAGGAAGGCGAGGCCGGCGCCGACGATCGCCGAGCACAGGATCGGAAGGTTGCCCGCGCCCGGGACGAACGGGATCCCGAGATAGGCCGAGAAGACGGCGTTGCCGGCGAGGTAGGAGATGACCAGGAAGGCGAGGCTGGCGATGATCACCGGCATGGTGGCGAGTCCGTCCAGCCCGTCCGTCAGGTTGACCGCATTGCCGAACGCCACCACCACGAAGGCGCCGAAGAAGGGGTAGGCGAAGCCGAGATCGACCACCGGGCCGTTGTAGAAGGGGATGTAGAGCTCGGTCCCCGCGCCCCAGGTGATGATCGTGCAGCCGATGCCGGCGACGACGAACTCGGCGAGCAGCCGGGTCCGGCCCGAAATGCCCTTGTGGCTCTTCTTCGTCACCTTGTCGTAATCGTCGAGGAAGCCGATCAGCCCGAAGCCGACGGTGATGAACAGGCACGCCCACAGGAAGATGTTGCGGAAGTCCATCCACAGCAGCATCGAGACGGTGAGCGAGGTCAGGATCATCAGCCCGCCCATGGTGGGCGTGCCGCGCTTGGCGAGGTGCGATTGCGGGCCGTCGAGCCGGATCGGCTGGCCGTGGCCCTGGCGCACCCGGAGCCAGCCGATGAACTTGGGGCCGATGATGAGGCCGATGACGAGCGCCGTCGCGGTCGCCGCGCCCGCCCTGAACGTGATGTAGCGGAAGAGGTTGAACAACCCCGGGAAGCCAAGCTGTTCGGCAATCCAAAGAAACATCAGCTTTTCCCGCCCGCCAGCGCCTCGACGAGGGCGGCAAGTCCGATCGAGTTGGATCCCTTGACGAGTATCGCGTCGCCGGGCCGGGCCTCGGCCCTCGCAAGCTCGATCGCCGTCGCCGTATCCGGCACATGCGCCATTTTAACCTTTGCGCCAAGGGCTTTCGCCAGCGATTCCATCTCCTCGCCGACCAGAATCGCCAGTCCCACGCCGGCCGCCTCGATCGGGCCGGCCAGGGCGGCGTGGAAGGCGTCCGAGGTCTCCCCCAGCTCGCGCATCCCGCCGAGCACCGCGATCCGCCGGCCGCGCACTTGAAGCCCGCCGAACGTCTTGAGAGTCGCCGCCATCGAGGCGGGATTGGCATTGTAGCTTTCGTCGATCAGCAGCGCCTCGCCGCCCTCGATGGCGATCCGCCGCCGCTCGCCCCGGCCCTTGAGGCCCGGCAGGTCGGCCAGCGCCAGCCCGGCGGCGGCGAGGTCGCCGCCCAGGGCTTCGACCGCGCCGAGCACGGCGAGCGCGTTCGAAACCCAATGGTCGCCCGGCTGCGAGACGGTGAAGGTGAGCTCGGCGCCGGGCAAGGTCGCGGTCACCAGCGAGCCGCCGCCCGGCGACGGAACGATGTCGCGGGCCCGGATGTCGGCCCCTTCGCCGAGCCCGAAGCTGAGCACGCTCGCGGCGTAGGGCCGAGCCGCGGCGGCGAGCCGGCCGCGATAGGGGCTGTCGTGGGGGACCAGGGCGACGCCGCCCTCCTCCAGCCCCTGGAAGATCTCGCCCTTGGCGTCGGCGATCTCCTCCTCGCTGGCGAAGAAGGCGCGATGGGCGGACGCGATCGCGGTGACGATGGCGACGTGCGGCCGCACCAGCCGGGTCAGCCCGGCAAGCTCGCCGGCGTGGTTCATCCCCATCTCGAACACTCCGAAGCGGGTTTCGCGCGGCATCCGGGCGAGCGACAGGGGCACTCCGACATGGTTGTTGTAGCTCTTGACCGAGCGATGCGCCTCGCCCGGAGCGGCGCGGTCGAGCGCGGCGTAGAGCGCCTCCTTCGTCCCGGTCTTGCCGGCGGAGCCGGTGACTCCGCAGATCCGGGCCGCCGTTCGGTTGCGGGCGGCGCGGCCCAGCGCGTTGAGCGCGGCGTTGGTGTCGGCGACACGGACGTGGGGACGTTCGATCCCCTCGCCGACCATCGCCCCGGCCGCGCCCGCCGCGAAGGCTTTGTCGAGGAAAAGATGCCCGTCCGTCGCCTCGCCCTTCAGCGCGACGAACAGATGCCCCGGCTCCACCTCGCGCGAATCGAAGCTCACGCCGGCGGCCTTGAAGTCGCCGTGCGCCGCTCCTCCAACGGCGTCCGCAATCTCCTGCGCGGTCCAGAGGCTCATAGCCCCTCCCCTTCAGGGGAGGGGTTGGGGGTGGGGGAGGTGTAGATGCAGGCCCCGTCGCCGGCGGGCTGGAACAGGCCCCACCCCAACCCCTCCCCTGAAGGGAGGGGGTTTATCCTCTGTATCCGCCAGCTCATGCCGCGCACTCGCGGGCGACGGTGACGTCGTCGAAGGGAAGCACCTTGTCGCCGACGATCTGACCCTGCTCGTGGCCCTTGCCGGCGAGCAGGACGACGTCGTCCGCCCCCGCTTCGGCCACCGCCTCGGCGATCGCATCGCGCCGGCCCGGAACTTCGCGGCACTCCGGGGCGCCCCGCAATATGTCGCGCCGGATCGCCGCCGGATCCTCGCTCCTGGGATTGTCGTCGGTGACGATGACGAGGTCCGCCAGCCGCGCCGCCGCCGCGCCCATTTCGGCCCTCTTGCCGACGTCACGGTCGCCGCCGGCGCCGAAGACGATGATCAGCCGGCCCTTCGCATGCGGCCGGAGCGCCTCCACCGCCGCCTCGATCGCGTCCGGCGTATGGGCGTAGTCGACATAGACGGGCGCCCCGGCGCGGGTGATCACCGCCCGCTCCAGCCGGCCGCGGACGCCCTGCACCCGGGAAAGGCTGGCGAGGACCTGGCCAAGCTCGCCGCCGGTGGCGAGGACCAGCCCGGCGGCCGTAAGCGCGTTGGCGGCCTGGTAGGCGCCGATCAGCGGCAGCTCGATCTTGTGGGTCTTGCCCTCCGCCTCGATGGTGAGGCGCTGGCCGAGCTGGGTGGGCGAGCGCTCGATCAGCTTCAGCGCCTCGCCGCGCCGGCCGATGGTAAGCCGTCTCAGCCCCCGGGCCTCGGCCCGCTTCGAAACCTCTTCCGACCTGGGATCGTCGGTCCAGATCACGGCAGTGCCGTCCCGCTCCACCACCTCCGCGAACAGCCGCATCTTGGCTTCGAAATAGGCCTCCATCGTCTCGTGATAGTCGAGATGGTCGCGCGTGAAGTTGGTGAAGGCGGCCGCCCGCACCGGCAGCCCCTCGGTACGATATTGGGAAAGGCCGTGGCTCGAAGCCTCGAACGCGGCGTGGGTGACGCCCTCCCGCGCAAGGCCTGCCATGTTCGACAGGAAGGTGACGATGTCGGGCGTGGTGAGGCCGGTCGTCGTCCGGTCGTCGGCGGTGGTGACCCCGAGCGTCCCGATCGAGGCGGCATGGTGCCCCGCCATCCGCCACAGCTGCCGGGTCAGCTCGACGCTCGAGGTCTTGCCGTTGGTGCCGGTGACCGCGACCACCGTCTCGGGGAAGGGCTCGAAGAATCTCGCCGCCAGCCGGGCGAACTCGCGCCGCGGCTCATCCGCGAGGACATGGGCCGCGCCTTCGACCGGCGCTTCCGGTCTCGCCACCACCGCCACCGCCCCGGCGCTGACGGCCTGGGGGATGAAATCCTCGCCGTTGAAGACGCTTCCGCGAAAGGCGCCGAAGATCGTTCCCGGCGCGACCTTGCGGTGATCGATCGCGAAGCCCGTCACCCGGGAATCGCCGCCGATTCCCGCGAGGTCGGCGAGGCGCATCGATCAGCCTTCCTTTTTAACGTATTGGAGAACCTCGGTCATGTTGACGTCGCGGGTGGCGTCCGGCTGCACTCCGAGCAGCGATCCGATCCGGCTCACCACCTTCGAGACGACCGGAGCGACGTTCCAGCCGGCGGTGTGGAAGCCGAAGGTTTCGGCGGTCGATTTGGGATCGTCGAGCATGGCGACGACCACATAGCGGGGCTTGTCCATCGGGAAAACGCCCGCGAAGGTGGTGACGACGGCGGCTCCGGTATAGCGGCCGCCGACGATCTTCTCGGCCGTCCCGGTCTTGCCGCCGACCCGGTAGCCCGGGGCGTCGGCCTTGCCGCCGGTGCCGTCGGTGACGACCAGCCGGAGAAGCGCCCGCATCCGGTAGGAGGTTTCTTCGGTGAAGACCCGGCGCCCGGCGGGGACCGGGTGTCGGCTGTCGTGCTTGAGCAAGGTGGTGGGCCGCCAGATGCCGCCGTTGAACAAGGTGGCGTAGCCGTTGGCGAGGTGGAGCGGAGTGACGGCGATGCCGTGGCCGTAGCCGACCGTCATCGTCGCGACCTCGCCCCAATTGGCGCCGGGGGTGAGCGTGCGCCCGCGCTCGTTGAGCTCGATCGAGATCGGCTCGAGGAACCCCATCTTGCGAAGGAATTCCTGCTGCCTGGCCGATCCCACCTGAGCCGCGATCTGGGCGGTGCCGATGTTGGACGACTCCGCCATGATCTCGGCGACGCTGCAGGCCCTTCCGAACGGATGGGTGTCGGTGATGGTGAAGCCGCCGGCGGCGAGGCCGCGCGGGCAATTGTACATCTGGCCGAAGCTCTTCACATCGCCGGTGTCCATCGCCATCGCGACGGTGAACGGCTTGAAGGTGGAGCCGAGCTCGTAGACGCCCAAGGTCGCCCGGTTGAAGCCGGCCTGGTCCGCGTTGCGCCCCGGCTTGTTCGGGTTGAGCTGCGGAAGCGAGGTCATGGCGATGACCTCGCCCGTCTCGATGTCGAGGACGATTCCGGCGGCGCCGATCGCGCTGAACTTGGTCATCGCGGCGCTGAGCTCGGTCTCCATCACGCCCTGGACCCGGGCGTCGATCGACAGGGCGACGGGCGTTCCGCGCTGGGCGGGATCGCTCAGCCGGTCCTGGAGCACCCGCTCCATGCCGGCGACTCCGTTGCCGTCGAAATCGGTCCAGCCCAGGATGTGCCCGGCCATCGCCGTCTGCGGATACATGCGCTGGGGCTCGCGGCTGAACTCGATCGCCGGCTCGCCGAGCGCGTTCACCGCGGCGACCAGCTCCGGCACGGCGCGGCGGCTGAGATAAAGGAAGGTTTTGCCCGACGTCAGCATCGCCTTGTACTCGGCGGCGCTTCGCTCCGGCATCAACTGGGCGAGCTTGACCGCAAGCTCGGCGGGATTGCCGAGCAGCCGGTCGGGATGGATGGCGATCGACCAGGCGTCGATGGTGCGGGCCAGCGGGGTGCCGTTGCGGTCGACGATGTCGGCGCGCGGCGGGATCAAGGGATTGCCGATCGCTCCGGCGCCGGCGCGGTCGGTGAACAGCTGGAGGAAGAGGAGCCGGCCGGCGATGAGCAGGGTCACTCCGGCGAAGACCAGCATCATCAGCATCAGCCGCTGATAGGTGAGCGACAGCCCCTGCGGGCGCTGGCCGGCGCCGCCGAAGCGCTCGGAGAGGATCGCCGCGCTGGCCATCAATTGCCGCCGCCTCCCTTGCCCTTGGCGGCCCGGGCCGCGGCGGCGACTTCGCGCTCCGGCTTGGCGGCGGGCTTCGTGGCCGCCTTGGCGGCGGCGACGGCGGGCTTTGCGACGGGCTTGACTGCGGCGACGGCGGGCTTGGCCGCCGGCTTGGCTGCGGCGGTCGCGGCTTTGGCCGCGGGCTTGGCGCCGGAGCGGGCGGGAGCGTCCGGCTTGGCCGGCGCCGCCGAGACGGTCCGCTGGGCGGCGGGCCTGCCGGGCTTGACGGTCGAGCGATCCGAGGCCGGCTGGACCTTTGCGGGCACCTTGGAGGCGGTGCGCTGGGCTGCGGGCTTGTCGGGCCTGGCCGCCCCCGGCTTCGGCCTGGCGGGAGCCTGGGCGGTCGTGAAGCTGGCGCGGTGGATCATCGGCGGCTGCGGGACGGGGCGCTGGGCGACCGCCTGGACGACCGGCGGCGGCGCCGGCTTGGCGGCCTCGGCCGGCTTCGCGGCGCCCGTCTCGGCGGAAGCCAGGCGCAGTTCGGCGGAACGCTCCTCGACCGTCGGGTCGTTGCGGTAGAGCCGGGCGAGGGTGAACTCGTCCTTGAGGAACTGGGCGGAGCTGGGCGCCGAGAGGGCGAGCACTTCCGCGTTCCACTGCTCGAGCTGGGTCATCCGCCCGCGGGTGCCGAGCTCGGTCTGGAGCGAGCGAATGTCCTGCTTGGCGGCGATGATCTGCCGCTCGACCCTGGCAAGCTCGTTGCGTTCCGTGGCGACGCGGAGCGACACCATATAGCAGCCCAGTGCAGCGCTGCCGACCGTGGCAACCCAGATGACGGACTTGAAGCCCCTGGCAATCATGAGGGCATCCCTTCCCTGTTCGACCATGCGGATGCGGAAGTCCGCCGGGCGACGCGCAATGTCGCCGAGCGGGCCCGCGGATTGGCTTTGATTTCGGCCTCGCCGGCGCGGACCGGCTTGGCGACGGCTTCGAAGCTCGGCGCCGGAGCGGCGGCCGTCGGCTGCGGAAGATGACGCGAGCCCGAAGGAACGTCCCCGCTCCGCTCCTTGAGGAAGCGCTTCACCATCCGGTCCTCGAGGCTGTGGAAGGTGACGACGGCCAGCCTTCCGCCGCTCTTGAGCACCTGCTCGGCCGCCTCGAGCCCTCCTTCGAGCTCCTGAAGCTCCTCGTTGAGGTGGATCCGGATCGCCTGGAAGGTGCGGGTCGCCGGGTCCTTCTTCATGCCCGCATGCCAGCCCAGGGCCTTGCGCACGATTTCCGCGAGCTGGCCGGTCCGTTCCACCGGACGGGCGGCGACAATGGCGCGGGCGATCCGGCGCGACTTCGGCTCCTCGCCGTAGCGATAAAGGACGTCGGCGATATCTTCTTCGGAAGCGTTGTTGACGAAGTCGGCGGCGCTCTCCCCGTCGCGCGCCATGCGCATGTCGAGCGGGCCGTCGGACTGGAAGGAGAAGCCGCGCTCGGCGCGGTCGAGCTGCATCGAGGAGACCCCGATATCGAGCGTCACGCCGTCGACGCAGGCGACGTCGCGTTCGGCAAGCGCCTGACGCATCCGGGAAAAACGCTCCGGAACAAGCGTCAGGCGCCCCCCGCTCGAAGCCGCCAGGGTCTCCCCTTCATGGATCGCATCGGGATCGCGATCGAAAGCGTAGACCTTGGCAGCCCCTTTCTCGAGAATGGCTCTGGTGTAGCCGCCGGCGCCGAACGTGCCGTCGACATGGGTTTCGCCCGGCGCGACGGCCAGGCCGGCGACGACCTCGTGGAGGAGCACCGGGATGTGCGGGGCGGGCACGGTCGAGGTCTCGGGGGCGGGGCTCATGGCGCGATGCCCTTTTCCTCGAGGCGCCAGGCGGCGATCTCCTTGAGGTCGCGGTCGCCCTCGGCAAGGGCGACTCGCGGGTTCCAGATCTCGACGATTCCGCCGACTCCGACGAAGAGGGCGAAATCCTCGATCCGGCCCTTGCGGCGCATCATCGGCGGAAGGACGATTCGGCCGCTGGGATCGTAGGGAACGTCCTCGGTCATGCCGAACATGCGCCGGGCGCGGGCATAATGGTCGTCGAGCGATCCGCCGCGATCCTCCTCGGCGAGACGGCGGCGCTCGAGGTCGGTCCACAGGTTGCGGGCGTAGTTGCGGCCGTAGGCGGTCAGGCAGGGCGAGATCTCATGGGCGCCGACGACGATGGCGCGGGAGTCCGAGCGGCGCTCGATGACTCCACGGACGAACGCCGGAACGGAGAGGCGCCCCTTGGCGTCCACCGCGTTGAGCGCGCTGCCCTGGAAGAAGTCCTCGACCTCCACCGCCCCTGTCCGCTCCCATACACGGAGCTCCCCCGTTCGCGGAAACCCGAAGGTCGCCGCGTGACTCGCCGGTCAGCCGAGAAGATGCCCCAAAATCAGAAGGCGTGGATAACATCGGTGGACCCCCAAGGAAAGGGGATTTCATGCCTTTTTTGGGGATTTCATGCCTTTAGAGGGTATTTCGTGGTTTGTTCTTAATGATGTTCCAATATTGTTCGCATGAAATGGGCCTGTGGATAAGTATGTGATTTAGCGCCCCCGGCGGCGGCGCAGCAAGAGTCCGATTCCGGTGGCGGCGGCCAGCAGGGCGAGCGCGATCAGGCCGCCGCCGACCCAGCCGGCTCCCGCTTCGGGCAACCGGGGCCGATGCCGAGGGGTTTCCGCAAGCTCGTCGAGCCACTCGCCGACGATCGCGGGATTGTCGGCGGCGCGGCGCCCCCCGCCGTCGGGCGCCCACAGCGGGTCGCGCATCAGATCGGCGTCGGCGACCAGCCGGACCCGGCCGCGCCCGAGGCGGCACAGGGCCGTCCAACCCTCCGGAGCGACGATGCAGTCGGGGTTCGAGCTTCGGAAAGCGCCGGGTGAATCCATCGCCAGCGGCCGCTCGTTCCAGCGCGCCGCCACCTCGCCCGGCGCGGCGGGCGGGTCCAGCGCCAGCCGCCAATGGCCGAGACGGGGCGCCAGCAGGCCGGTCGGCGGCGGCCGCCGGATGTCGCCGAGGGCAAGCTCGCTCGGCCAGTTCAGAATCGGATCGGTGAGGATCAGCGCCCTTCCGCCGCCGCGGATCCAGGCGTCGAGATCGGCGAGCTCCGCCGGGCCCAGCCGATGCGGCTGCGCCAGGAAGAGCAGCTTCCCCCGCGCGAGGCTCGCCTCGTCGAGCACGTCCACCGGCCGGAACGAGAAGTCCCGCTGCAGCTCCACATAGGCCGCGGCGGGCCTCGACCCCGGATCGAACGGCCCCGCCTCGCCCCACACGATCGGCAAGCCGGTCATCAGCATCACGGGCACCTTGGAAGTCTCCGGCGCCGCGGGCGGAACTCCGGCGCCGATCAGACACAGGGTGGCGGCGGCAAGCGCAAGCCGCTCTCCCGTTCCCACGGGAGAGGATTTAGCGGCGGGCGGGCTGGGCGCTGTTGTCGTCGTCGGCATTGCCGGGGGCGACTCCGAGCTCCGCGAGCGGTTCCTTCGGCTGCGCCTGGTTGGCGGTCGAGGGGCTCGCCTGGTTGCCGCCGGAAAGCTGCGTCTCGATGAGGTTGGGCGTGATCGGCGCCTCGTTGCTCGGGCTGGTGAAGACCGCTCCGAGCAGGACGAGCAGGAAGACGAAGGCTAGGCCGGTGAGGCCGATTCGGACCCGTTGCACGCGCTTCCCGATCTCCAGCCCCTCGAGCGTCGGCAGGGAGTAACTTAAGCGGGACGGCTTGTCGAACCCGACGTGCTGTTGCGAAGCACTCGCAGAAAAGCCCTTGACGAGGCAAGCCGCGCTCACGAAGTGAATGATATGATGAAAAGCCCCCTTTCCCTCGCCGCCCCCCTCTTCCTCCTCCTCGCCCTCGGCGGCTGCAAAGAGCAGACGATCGATCCCAACGCCGAAGAGGCGGCCAATGCCGCCAACGACGCCGCCGCCGCCGGGACGGTCGAGGCTCCGCCGATGATCCAGGCGAGCCGCACCTACCGCTGCAAGGACAACAGCCTGCTCTACGCCGACTTCTACACCAACGACACGGTGCAGGTCCGCGACTCCAAGGACCAGCCGGGCACCACCCTGACCGCCGCCGCCGGAGCGCCGCCCTATATCGCCGAGGGCTATTCGCTCAGCGCCAATAGCGAGCAGATCACCTACACCGCCCCGGGCAAGGGCACCCAGAGCTGCAAGGCTTAACCCGTCACCCCGGCGAAGGCCGGGGTCCGGGGATTCGAACACCCCTCACCCCGGCGAAAGCCGGGGTCTCGTGGAGACCCGCGGCGACTTCTCGACCCGAGGTCCCGGCTTCCGCCGGGACGACGGCAAGCGCTTAGACAAGCCCCGCCCGCGCCGCTAACAGGCGCACGCATGAGCGAATCCATCACCCCGCAGATCGTCGCCGAGCACGGGCTCGCCCCCGAGGAATATGAGCGGGTCCTCCACGCGCTGGGCCGCGAGCCGAACCTCACCGAGCTCGGCATATTCTCGGTCATGTGGTCCGAGCATTGCTCGTACAAATCCTCGCGAATCCACCTCAGGAAGCTGCCGACGACGGCGCCCTGGGTGATCTGCGGCCCCGGCGAGAATGCGGGGGTCATCGACATCGGCGACAACCAGGCCGCCATCTTCAAGATGGAGAGCCACAACCATCCCTCGTACATAGAGCCCTATCAGGGCGCCGCGACCGGCGTCGGCGGAATCCTTCGCGACGTCTTCACCATGGGCGCCCGCCCCGTCGCGAACCTCAACGCGCTCCGCTTCGGCCGCCCCGACCACCCCAAGACCCGCCACCTGATCGCGGGAGTCGTCGCCGGGATCGGGGGGTATGGGAATTGCGTCGGGGTGCCCACCGTGGGCGGAGAGGTGAACTTCCACCGGGCGTATGACGGCAACATCCTGGTCAACGCGATGACCGTCGGGATCGCGGAGCAGGACAAGATCTTCTATTCCGCCGCCGCGGGTGTCGGCAATCCGGTCGTCTATGTCGGCTCCAAGACCGGCCGTGACGGGATCCACGGCGCGACCATGGCCAGCGCCGACTTCTCCGAGGATTCGGAGGAGAAGCGCCCCACCGTCCAGGTCGGCGATCCTTTCACCGAGAAACTGCTGATCGAGGCCTGCCTGGAGCTGATGGCGTCGGACGCGATCGTCGCCATCCAGGACATGGGCGCCGCCGGCCTCACCTCGTCGAGCGTGGAGATGGCGTCCAAGGGCGGTGTCGGTCTCGAGCTGGACATGGACGCCGTGCCCTGCCGCGAGACGGGGATGACGCCCTACGAGATGATGCTCTCGGAAAGCCAGGAGCGCATGCTGATGGTGCTGAAGCCGGGCCGCGAGGCGGAGGCCGAGGCGATCTTCCGCAAATGGGAGCTCGATTTCGCCGTGATCGGCCGAGTCGCCGAAGCCGGCCCGGACGGGGGCCACCTCGTTCTCAAATGGAAGGGCGAGACGGTCGCCGACATCCCGCTCGCCCCGCTCGCCGACGACGCGCCCTGCTACGAGCGGCCGTTCGTTCCGACGCCGAAGCCGGCTCCGCTCGCGGACGTGCCGGAGAGCGCAGACGTCGCCGCCGACCTCCTCAGGCTGATGGCCTCGCCCGATCTCGCCAGCCGCCGCTGGGTGTGGGAGCAATATGACCATATGGTCGGCGCCGACACCGTCCAGCGCCCCGGCGGCGACTCGGCGGTGGTCCGGGTCCACGGCACCGCCAAGGGGCTCGCCATCACCACCGACGTCACGCCTCGTTATTGCCACGCCGATCCGCACGAGGGCGGCAAGCAGGCGATCGCCGAGGCCTGGCGGAACCTGTGCGCGGTGGGAGCCACCCCGCTCGCCGCCACCGACTGCCTCAATTTCGGCAATCCGCAGCGGCCCGAGATCATGGGCCAGCTGGTCGGCTGCATCGAGGGCATGGCGGAGGCCTGCAAGGCCCTCGACTTCCCGATCGTGAGCGGCAACGTCTCCCTCTACAACGAGACCAAGAGCGAGGACGGCAGCGGAAGCGCCATCCTTCCGACCCCCGCCATCGGCGGCGTCGGGCTGCTCAAGGACTGGAGCAAATCCGTCCGTATCGCCTTCAAGGGGCCCGGCGACGTCATCGTCGCGATCGGCAACCGCCGCGGACATCTCGGCCAGTCGCTGTGGCTTCGCGAGATCCACGGCCGCGAGGAAGGTCCGCCGCCGCCGGTCGACCTCGCCGCCGAGCGCTCCGCCGGAGAGTTCGTCCGGGCCGCCATCGCCGGCGGGGCGATCACCGCCTGCCACGACGTCGCCGACGGCGGCCTCGCCGTCGCGCTCGCCGAAATGGCCCTGGCCGGGAACGTCGGCGCGCTGATCAACAAGCGCATTCCCGGCGGAAGCACCGGCCTCTTCGCCGAAGACCAGGGAGTCTATGTCGCCACCATCTGCGACAATTGCCTGCTGACCTTCCTCGCCCGGGCCCATTCCGCCGGAGTCGAGGTCGAGGCGATCGGCCGAACCTGCGGCAGCCGCCTCATCTTCGAGCTCCCCGACGGCGACCACGCAATCCCCCTCGCCGACCTGCGCGAGGCCCATGAAGGTTTTTTCCCCAGACTGATGGGAAGCGAGCCTCGCAACTCCTGATCCCGGCCGGGCGCTCATCCGTCATCCCGGCGGAAGCCGGGATCTCGTAGAGATACGCACACGTCACCCCGGCGAAAGCCGGGGCCCGGTGGAGGCCTGCGACTTCTCGTCCTGAGATCCCGGCTTCCGCCGGGATGACGGAAGGGCGAAGCTCGCCGGTTACGAGCCGTATTGCGAACGCTTCGCATTATCGCTACATCATCCTCATGATCGTCTGCGTCTGCAACGCGATTCGCGAAACCGACGTCCGCCAGGCCGCCCGCGAAGGCGCGTCCTGCCCGACCAGCGTCTATGGCCGCTTCGGCCGCAAGCCGCGCTGTGGGCAATGCTTCGCGTTCGCACGGGAGGTCATCGCCGCGGAACGTGCGACTGCGTAGCAAGAGCAGCGGATTTTTCGCAGATTTCCGCCGTTTTTCGACTTCCTTTCCGGATCCCGCCGCGCTAACTCCTGCGCATTGAAGCGCCAGCAGAGAGGGCGGCCATGCAGGGCGATCCGAAGGTTATCGAATACCTCAACGAAGCCTTGAGGAACGAGCTCACCGCCACCAACCAATATTGGCTCCACTACCGGATGCTCGACAATTGGGGCGTGAAGCGCCTCGCCGCGTTCGAGCGCGGCGAATCGATCGACGAGATGAAGCATGCGGACCGGCTCGCCGAGCGGATCCTGTTCCTCAACGGCCTGCCCAATTTCCAGCTGCTCGGCCGGCTCCGGATCGGCGAGACGGTCGAGGAGGTGCTCAGCTCCGACCTCGCGCTCGAGCTCGAGGCGCTCGACCAGCTCAGGAACGCGATCCAGCATTGCGAGACCGTCCGCGACTATGTCAGCCGCGACCTCTTCGCCGAGATCCTCGAAAATGAGGAAGCCCATGTCGATTCGCTGGAGACGCAGTTCGAGATGATCACGCGGATGGGCTTGCAGAACTACATCCAGCTTCAGTCGCAAGCGGCGGAGGACTGACGCCCCCCGTCATCCCGGGAGGGACCCCATCAAAGTAGTACTTTGATGGGACCCCGAAAGCCGGGATCTGTTGGAGACCCCGCGGAGACTTTTCGGCCTGAGGTCCCCGGCTTTCGCCGGGATGACGGCGTGTCGCCGCCCCCTTCTCCAGCTCCGCGCCCTCCGCTAGAACCACCGGAAGGGGGATCCGGATGACAGCCACGACCGAATTGCCGCCGCGAATCGCGACGCTCGACATCGTCCGCGGAGTCGCGGTGATGGGCATATTGGCGATGAACATCGTCGGCTTCGCGATGCCTTTCCAGGCCTACATGAACCCGCTCGCCTACGGCTGGGAGAGCGGCGCGGACTTCGTCTCCTGGCTGGTCAGCTTCATCTTCGTCGACGGCAAGATGCGCGGCCTCTTCTCGTTCCTGTTCGGAGCGAGCATGCTCCTGGTGATCGAACGCGCCGAGGCGAAGGGGCAGGATTCGGGATCGATCCATTTCCGGCGGATGTTCTGGCTGCTCGTCTTCGGGCTCATCCACCTCTATCTGATCTGGTTCGGCGACATCCTCCACGGCTACGCCCTGATCGGCATGGTCGCCTGGTTCTTCCGCAACAAGGAACCGGCCGCGCTCATCCGCTGGGGTATCGGCCTGGCGACCGTGCAGCTGATGGTCTTCGCCGCCCTCGCCGCCGGCGCCTTCCACCTCCAGGGCGTGGCCTCGGCGCCGGGCGCGACGGCCGACCAGCTCAAGGAGTGGAGCAATCTCAACGGGCAGTTCGGGGTGCTCGCCGGCGAGGCGCTCACCGGCAAGCTGGCGCTGCTGCGCGGCGATTACGGCTCGATCACGGGCTACCGGCTCGAAGCGCATGCGATGGCTCCGCTCAAGGGCCTGCTGCTGTTCGGCTGGGAGACCCTGGCGTATTTCCTGTTCGGGATGGTCGCGCTGAAGAACGGCTTCCTGCGCGGCGGCTGGAGCAACTCGGCCTATCGCCGGACCGCCCTGATCGGCTTCGGAATCGGCATTCCCGCTTATGCGCTGCTCGCCTGGATCCTGGTCCGCGACGGCTTCTCGGTGCCGATGGTGCTCGCCATCGTCATGGGCGCGACGGTGCCGTTCCGGCCGCTGATGGTGGTGGCGACCGCGGCCCTGATCATCCTGGCCACCCGCCGCGGCGGCGCTCTGACGGAGCGGATCGCCGCCGCCGGCCGGGCCGCCTTCACCAATTATCTGGGCACAAGCCTGATCATGACGACCTTGTTCTACGGCTACGGGGCGGGGCTGTTCGGCCATCTCAGCCGCGCCGAATTGTGGCTTCCGGTGGTGGCGATGTGGGCTTTGATGCTGCTCTGGTCCAAGCCCTGGCTCGACCGCTTCCAATATGGGCCGCTCGAATGGCTGTGGCGCTCCTTGTCGCGCGGGTCTCTACAGCCGATGCGGAGACCCACTTCCGTCGCCCCGGCGGAGGCCGGGGCCCCCGCGAGCTAAGGGCGCCGGTGTTCCTCACCCGACGAGATCCCGGCTTTCGCCGGGATGACGGGTCAGGCCGGGATGACGGTCAGGTCGACGCTCGGCGCTTGACCCGCGGGTTGGCCTCCGCCTCGAGCTGCGTGATCGTCTCGAGGTAGAGCGGCCTCAGGCGGGCGACGGCCGGGACGAGCTCGTCCGGGAACAGGCGAAGCTCGATGGCCCGGCGGGCGGTGAGCTCGATCTCCTCGGCCAGGGCGCCGAGCGGCTCGGCTCCGAACTGGCGGGCTTCGGATTTCATCGTGTGCGCCGGAAGAACCAGGCCGGCCGTGTCCCGGGCGTGCATGGCGGACTCGATCCGGGCGACCGCCTTCTCGCCGTCCTCGCGGAAATAGCTGAGGATTCGGGCAAAGCCCGCGCCCAGCTCGCTGCGGGCGGCGCAAAAGGCGATCCAGTCGACGACCTCGTCGCCGTTTCCGTCATTCTCGTCCACGCCGCCAGCCTAGGCTTCAGTGAGTAAAGGACCGGTTGACGGATCAGCCTTTCGTGTCGAACGGATTCTTGCTGCCGCGGAAGTTCAGGCGGATCGGCACCGCCCCGAAGCCCAGCTCGCGCCGCATCCCGTTCATCAGGTAGCGGCGGTAGCTTTCGGGCAGCGCCTCCAGCCGGCTTCCGAAGACGACGAAGCTCGGCGGCCGCGAGCCCACCTGGGTTATGTAGCGAAGCTTGATCCGCCGGCCGCTCGGCGCCGGCGGCGGGTTCTTCTCCACCGCGTCCTCGAACCAGCGGTTGAGCTGGCCGGTGGAGACCCGCTTCGACCAGGTCTCGCGCACCTCGAAGGCGGCGCCGAGCAGGGCGTCGAGCCCCTTGCCGGTCTTCCCCGAGACGGTGAGCAGGGGCACGTTCGGCGCCTGGGCGAGCCCCTCCCCCAAGGCCGCCTTGATGCCCTGGAAGAGGCTGCTCTGGTCGTGCGCGATGTCCCATTTGTTGATCGCGATGATCAGCGCCCGCCCCTCCTGGAGCACCCGGTCCGCGATCTTCAGGTCCTGGGCCTCGAGGCCGAGCGTGCCGTCGAGCAGAAGCACCACGACCTCGGCGAAATCGACCGCGCGAAGGCCGTCGGCGACGGCGAGCTTCTCGATCTTGTCCTGGACCTTGGCCTTCTTGCGCATGCCGGCCGTGTCGATCAGCCGAACCGGCCGCGCCTCGCCGCCGGGCGCCCCGCGCCACAGCCAGTCGATGGCGATCGAATCGCGGGTGATGCCGGCTTCCGGGCCGGTGATCAGCCGCTCCTCCTCGAGGATCCGGTTGATCAGGGTCGACTTGCCGGCGTTCGGGCGGCCGACGATGGCGAGCTTGAGCGGCCCGTCCCCGAGCCTCTCCTCGTCCTCTTCCTCCTCGCGCTCGATATGCGGCCGGAGGTGCTCGAACAGGTCGACGACACCCTCGCCATGCTCCGCGCTCATCGCGATCGGCTCGCCGAAGCCCAGCGCCCAGGCCTCCATGATTCCCGATTCGCCGGCTCGGCCCTCGGCCTTGTTGGCGGCAAGGATGACGGGCGTCGTCTCGCTTCGAAGCCAGCGCCCGATCTCCTCGTCGAGCGGGGTGAGACCGGCCCGGGCGTCGATCAGGAAGAGCGCGGCGTCGGCCTCGCGCACCGCGGCGACGGTCTGCGCCCGCATCCGGCCGGGCAGCGTGTCGGGATCCTCGTCCTCGTAGCCGGCGGTGTCGATGACCCGGAAGTCGAGCCCGAGCAGGCTCGCCTCGCCCTCGCGCCGATCGCGAGTCACCCCGGGGCGGTCGTCGACGAGCGCGAGCTTGCGGCCGACGAGCCGGTTGAACAGGGTCGACTTGCCGACATTGGGCCGGCCGACGATCGCGACGGTGGGAAGCTTCGCCATGGGGTTGCCGTGCCCTTTAGGGGCCAAGGGGTCAACCGCTGCGGTGGAGGTGGCGCAACCCGTCATCCCGGCGAAAGCCGGGACCTCGGGACAAGAAGTCTCGGCGGGTCTCCACGAGATCCCGGCTTTCGCCGGGATGACGGGGGTGGGGAGTCGCTCCTCCTCCTCCCCCTCCTCTTCTGCGTCCTACCGCGCCGCTCCTCCCGGCGTTACCGCCAGGCCGTCAGCTGGCCGTTGTCGTGGAGGACGTAGAGCGCGTTGTTGGCGACGATCGGCGAGAGCGACACCGGCATCCTCGTCTCCTGGGTCGACCTGACGCTGCCGTCCGTGGGCGAGACGTAGACGATCTGCCCGGCCGAATTGGCAAGGACGAGCCGGTCCCCGGCGAGGAGCGGGCCGACCCAGTCGATCCGGCCCTTCTTGTCCTTCGCGTCGCGGTAGCGGGCAAGCTGGGTCATCCAGCGGATCTGGCCGGTGGTCCGCGACAAGGCGAGCAGGCGAGCCTCGTCGGTGACGACGAAGATCCAGTCGCCGGCGACCCAGGGAGTGGAGATTCCGGCGACGTTGATCTCCCAGACGCGCTGGCCGGTGATGAGCTCGATCGCCACCATCCGGCCGCCCTGGCCGACCGCGTACACCCGGCCCGAGTCGATCACCGGATCGGCGTCGATGTCGGAGAGCGAGGTGACCGCGGTCGAGATGCTGGTCCGGGCAAGCGCGTCCTGCCACAGGTTCTGGCCGTTCTCGTAGCGATAGGCGTTGAGCTCGCCCGACGAGAAGCCGGCGACGACGGTGCCCTGGGCGGCGGCGGGCGAAGAGGCGCCGAGGATGCCGGCGATCTCGACCGCGCCCGCACCCGTCCAGCGGACGGCGCCATTGGCGGGGTTGAGGGCGAAGAGCTGGTTGTCCTGGGTGACGACATAGACATTGTCGTTGGCGACGGTCGGCGCGCCGCGCAGCGGAGCCCCGGGACGCACCCGCCAGACGAGGGCGCCGGTCTTCGCGTCGATCGCCGCCGCGTCGCCGGCGCCGTTGGTCGCGTAGATCCGGCCGTTGTCGTAGGCGACTCCGCCGCCGAACAGCGCGCCTTCCGGAGCATTGGCGCCGCGCACCTGCGTCTGCCAGACGGTGCCGCCATTCTCCGGGCTGATCGCCCGGACCACCGCCCTCGTGTCGATGGTGAAGATCCGGCCCTCGCCGAGTACCGGGGAGGAGGCCAGCTGCCCCTGGTTGCCGCTGCCCTGGCCGATGCTGACTCGCCACGCCAGAGCGGGCGCGGCCGCGAGGCCGACATGGCCCATCGACTTGGCCGCGTTGCCGCCCGACTGCGGCCACTCGGCATTGGGCAAAGCCGGCGGCAGGGTCACGGCGATTCCGGCGAGCGCGGGCTCGACCTCGAGCACCCTCTCCTGCGACAGAACCGAGATCCGCTGGCCGACCGTCGGAGTCACGTTCTTCTTGCCTTTACCGCCAAGCCCGAGGCTGCCGCAGCCGCCGAGCAGGCTGGCCGCCGCGAGGGCCAGTAGGATACGCTTCATCTGGTGCCTTCCTGTGTTGCGTCCGCCGCGTCCTGGACGGCGTCGACGCCGAGCGAACCGGCCATCTGGCTGGCGCGGGAACGCACGGTTTCGGGGAGCTTCTTGTCCTTGGCCATCGCGGCGAAGACGCCCGCGGCCTGCTGCGGCTTGTTGAGTTTCAGATAGGAGAGCGCCGTCATCTCGCCGGCGCTTCCGAACCAGGGATTGCCGGAGACGGCGAGCGGCTTCAGCCGATCGACCACCGCCTGCGGCGGCAGAGCGTCGAGCTCGACCGCCGTCATCCTGACCAAAGCGAGATCGCGATACGGCTGGGCAAGCCCGTCATCGTCGGCGACCTGCTTGAAGATCGCGGCCGCGCCTTTGAGGTCCTTGCTCTCGATGGCGACGTCGGCCTTGGTGAGCAGGGCCGCGGCGCGATGCCCGTCCGACCCGGACTTGGCCAGTTCGTCGAGCTTGGCGGCGGCCGCCGCTTTCCTTCCGGTGGCGACGTCGTCGAAGGCGGAGATCAGGGTCTCGCTTCGCTCTCCCGCTTTCACTTCCTTCTGGTTCTGCCACCAGATGAAGCCGCCGATCAGGGCCAGCAGGAGCAGCAAGCCGGCGATGATCAGCTTGCCGAAGCGCTCCCAGTAGGTCTTCATCTGGTCGCGGCGCAGCTCTTCATCGACCTCGCGGTAGAAGGTCTCGTTGTCGACAGGCCTCAGCGCCAAGAAACACCTCCAAATGCTGTCCGGCCGACCCCGCCCGCCCGAGCCTCTTCGCCGATGAAAGCGATACGGAGGATGAACGGAAAGCGCGGCACCGGCTCATGCCCCCGGCGCTTCTCTACCCAGCGAGAGCGCGCAACGGAAGCCTTCACTTTTTCGAGCGCTGGATTTGCCCTTCGCCCGGAAAGGCGCGGCTGCGGACCTCGCCGGCATAGGCGGCGGCGGCCGTTTCGATGCGGCCGGCGAGATCGTCATAGCGCTTCACGAAGCGCGGAGTCCGCTCGAACAGGCCGAGCATGTCCTCGGTGACCAGCACCTGTCCGTCGCAGCTCGGCGAGGCGCCGATGCCGATCGTCGGGCAGGAGACGGAAGAGGTGATCTCCGCCGCGATCTCCTCCATCACCCCTTCGAGCACCAGCAGGAAGCAGCCGGCGGCGTCGATCGCCTTGGCGTCGGCGACGATCTTCCTCGCCTCGGCCTCGCCGCGGCCGCGGGTTCCGTAGCCGCCGAGGGCGTTCACCGCCTGCGGGGTGAGGCCGACATGGCCGATCACGGGAATGCCGCGCTGCGCCAGGAAGGCGACGGTCTCCGCCATCGCCTCGCCCCCCTCCAGCTTCACGGCCGCGGCGCCGGTCTCCTTGAGGATCCGCGAGGCGCTGGCGAAGGCCTGCTGCGGGCTCGCCTCGTAGGCGCCGAAGGGCATGTCGACCGCGACGACGGCATGCCACGAGCCGCGAACCACCGCGGCGCCGTGGGCGCACATCATCTCCAGAGTGACGGGGACGGTCGAGGGCAGGCCGTAGACCACCTGGCCGAGACTGTCGCCGACGAGCAGGATGTCGCAATGCGGATCGAGAAGCTGAGCCCAGCGGGCGGTGTAGGCGGTCAGCATGACGATCGGATCGCCGCCCTTCATCGCCTTGAGCCTGGGCACCGTCAGGCGCTTCATCGGGCTCGGGACGGGGTTCGCGCGGCTGGTCGCGGTATCGAGCGAGTGGGTGACGGACATATCCGCCTCTTAGCCCCCGAACTGCATCGCGACCAGCCCGGCCGCCAGCGCCAGCGCCGCGACGATCCGCCTCGCCCCGAAGCCTTCCTTCAGGAAGACCGCCCCGAGGACGGCGGCGAAGACGACGGACGTCTCGCGCAAGGCCGAGACCTTGGCGGTTTCCATCAGGCTGAAGGCGTAGACCGCGGAGCCGTAGGAGAGGATCGAGAGGAAGCCGGCCGCCACTCCGAAGCGCCACTTCGAGGCGATCGTTCGGACGAGCTCGCGGCGCCTGCGCAACAGCGCCGTCACCGTGATGCAGATCGAATCCAGCAGGAAGATCCAGACGATGTAGGTGAAGGGCTCCGGCGCTCCGCGAACGCCGCGCGCATCGGCGACGTTGTAGAGCGCCACTCCGACCGCCGTGGCGAGCGCCCAGGCGAGCACGGCCCGGTCGGGGTGGTGGCGAAGCAAGGTACCTCGAGGCGGCGCCGCGAAGACGAAGACGGCGGCCGTCGCGACCACCAGCCCGGCCAGCGCCAGCGGAGCCAGGGTCTCGTGGAGGAAGAGGAAGGCGGCGGCGGCGGTGAGCAGCGGCGCCGAGCCGCGCATGACCGGAAAGACGAGCGACAGGTCGCCGCGCTGCAGCGCCCGGATCAGGCAGAGCTGGTAGGCATAATGGGCCGGGACCGCGAGCAGCAGGGCGCCCCAGGTCCGGGCGTCCGGCAGCGGCACGAAGAAGGCCGCCGGGGCGACCATAAGGGCGGCGCTGGCGGAGAGCACCGCCCGCCCGACGAGGATGTCGCTCCCCATTTTCACCGACATGTTCGCGGCGGCGAGGGTGATCGCCGAAAACAGTCCGAGGCAGACGGCGAGCAGGGTCGCGCTCACGGCCGAATCGCCGTGGCGCGGGTCGCCCGTCTCAGAATCCCCCGCTCCGGGGAATCGAGCGCGCGGTGTACGCCGCGGAAGCCATCTAAGCTCCTGTCATGGTTAACCATTATCCGGATAAATTGTAGGAGTAGATTGATCCGTTTTGTGATATTCATTTGGCGTTCATTCAATTCAAATGGGGAGGATAATCTAATGATTGGAAAGAGAAACCGTATCCTGATGGTGGCGCTCGCCACTGCCGGCATGACGGTCGGCTATGCGACTCCGGCCGCCGCCCAGGCGACCCGCACCTGGGTGTCGGGCGTCGGCGACGACGTCAATCCGTGCAGCCGCACCGCGCCCTGCAAGACCTTTGCCGGCGCCATCTCCAAGACCGCCGCGGGCGGCGAGATCAACTGCCTCGATCCGGGAGGCTACGGCGCGGTGACGATCACCAAGTCGATGACCATCAACTGCTATTACACCCTCGGCGGCGCGCTCGCCGGCGGCAATGGAATCACCGTCAACATGCCGGCCACGACCGACGTCGCCTTCCTGCGCGGCCTCGACATCTTCGGAGTCAATCCGCCGACCAACGGCGTCCGCTTCGTCGGCAACGGCACGCTCCACATAGAGGACAGCCTGATCCGGCGATTCAACGCGGCGAACAGCCTTGGCGTCTCCGTCGCACCGACCGGCCCCGCGAAGCTCTTCATCACCCGCACCACCATTGCCGAAAACGGCAACGGCGCCACCGGCGGCGGGATCGAGATCAAGCCGGGCGTGGGCGGCAGCGTCCAGGCCGTTCTGACGAACGTGCGGTCCGACAACAACGCCAACAACGGCCTTCGCGGCGACAGCACCAACGGCGCGGTCACGATCGCGATCGAGGGCAGCTCGTTCTCGGGCAATGCCCAGGGCGTGGCCATGCTCGGCGGCGCTTCCAATCTTCGAGTCATGATCAACGACTCGATCATCGCCAACAACAGCGGTGCCGGCATCGTCAACAGCGGAGCTACCTCGACGATTCGCGTGGGCGACACCAGCATCACCGGCAACACCCAGGGCGTGGTCATCGCCAGCGGCTCGGTGCTCAGCTACGGCAACAACCGGCTTGACGGCAATCCGACCACCGGAGCCCCGGCGGGCGAGGCCTTCAACGGGGCAGCGGTGCCGAAGTAGACGGTTCTTCGAAAAGGGGGCGCGATTGTCCAATCGCGCCCCTTCTTTCATCGAACGGTCGGGTACGTGCAGGAATCGGGGCGAGCACCACTGCCCTCAGGCAGTCAAGCTGTCCGCCTCAGGTCGGCGCTGCTCGGGCGTCGCGAGGCAGGGAGGACGTGCTATTACAGGCCGGCGGCATCCTTCAGCCGCCTGACAGGTTCCGCTATCGCTCTTGTTGGGAGGGCGGAACAGCCAGCGTATGCCATGACTGAGCTACGCTCCGGCCGGCGGCAACGCCGATGACGGCCCTGAAAGCAAAGACGCTTAGGAAAGAACGCCCAAGTCGGCGTTGCCGCCGTTGGCCGCTTCCGCCGCGCCCGCCTTCAGTTGGCGCAGCTCAGGACGCGCCCACACGGCGCGCTCGGCCGGATCGACCCGAGTCTCAACCGTCTTTTTTTGCTCGTACATTGGCCAGCCCCTCGATCGCCGGATAGTGGATGCCGGATCCCGTTACTACAGCTCCGAGCGCAATCCAACCCTACTTCGGCCTTCCCATGAGCGGGTCACTCCCACTCGATCGTTCCCGGCGGCTTCGACGTATAGTCGTAGACGACGCGATTGATGCCCTTCACCTCGTTGATGATCCGGGTCGCGACCCGGCTGAGGAAGGCGGAGTCGAACGGATAGACGTCGGCGGTCATTCCGTCGGTGGAGGTCACGGCGCGAAGGCCGCAGACATAATCGTAGGTTCGACCGTCGCCCATGACGCCCACCGTTCGCACCGGAAGAAGCACCGCGAACGCCTGCCAGATGGCGTCGTAGAGGCCGGCATTGCGGATTTCGTCGAGATAGACGGCATCGGCCTTGCGAAGGATGTCGCAGCGCTCCTTCGTCACCTCGCCGGGGATCCGGATCGCCAGGCCCGGGCCCGGGAAGGGATGGCGGGCGACGAAGGCATCGGGGAGGCCGAGCTCGCGGCCGAGCACGCGCACCTCGTCCTTGAACAGCTCGCGAAGCGGCTCGACCAGCTTCATGTTCATCCGCTCGGGCAGGCCGCCGACATTGTGGTGGCTCTTGATCGTCACCGACGGGCCGCCGGTGAAGCTGACGCTCTCGATCACGTCGGGGTAGAGAGTGCCCTGGGCGAGGAAATCGGCGCCTCCGACCTTCCCGGCCTCGATCTCGAAGATGTCGATGAAGGTCTTGCCGATGAACTTGCGCTTGGCCTCGGGATCGGTGACCCCCGCCAGCCCGCCCAGGAACAGGTCCTCCGCATCGACATGGACGAGCGGGATATTGTAGCTGCCGCGGAACAGGCTCAC
>DASWLY010000104.1:0-9386 GCA_036400035.1 Allosphingosinicella sp. | reverse complement strand
GCCTGCTTCTTCCCGTACATTTCCTGCGCAAGGTCTGGAAGATCGAGGAGCATGAGGCGGGCAGGCCCGCGGCCGCCGTTGCCCGGAGTCCAAGAACCGGGATGAAGCGCCTGCTCCGCGAGCGGCTGCTCACTTTCGACCGGGAACCCCAGAGCGCGGATTTCGGCAACGGGCTGGACGAGGTCTGGAGGCAGGAGCGCCACCCTGTCGTGTACCTGATCGGCGGCCTCGAATCGGACCGGCCGGAAATCTGCCAGGACCGCTGCCTCTCGATCAGCCTCAGGCAGGTGCTGGGCTCCCACGTCACTCCCGACCGCTATGTCGCGCAGATGCTGCCCTGGCCATTGACGAGGCTTTTCAACGAGGACCGGGCCTTAGCCGCCCTGAAGCGCGGCCTCGCGATGACGGTAGGCGCTCCGCAGCCGAGCGCCGAACGGATCGCGCAAGCCTGGGCCGACGCGGACCGCCCTTTCTTCTTTTTCAGCGACCTGGCCGAAAAGCCCTGGGCGCGGCACGAGCGCCTGATCCGCCGCTGGTGCGACTTCCTGGAGACGATCCGCGCGCACCAGGCGGACGAGGACGAGCCGATCATCCACTTCCTTCGGATCGGCATCCCGGACGGCCGGTTCCGCTCCGGCAACGACGATCCGGACGAAGCCCTGCGCGACTATTTCGACAGGCTGACGCGACGGCTCCCGCCGCGCGTCTTCCGGCCCCTGCCCTCCCTCGAGGGCTTCAACGACTGGCTGGTTGAGAAGTGGCTGACTCAAATGAGCCAGGAGCTGCACCTGAACGAGGATGAAGCCAGCGACCTCAAGGCAGAGGCGCGTGAGCGCTTCGGGTCCATGGGCCATGCCCGACTGCGCGATCTGGAAAACTGGATCAATCTTCTGAGTTGAAGGGACAAACATGAACGATTTCAGCGCCGTCCTCACGCGCGATCCGCTCAAGCTGCAAAAGCCGCTCGCAGAGCGTCACAAGCGCCCTGAGCTTTACCGCCCGGCCAAGGGCCTGCGCGAGGCGCTCGACGTCGCCATGCTGCTGGGAGTCCCTTTGCTCCTAACCGGGGCACCGGGAACGGGCAAGACCCGGGCGGCCTATTGGCTGAACGCCACGCTGAGGGACGACGACCTGCTGCGCTACGACGTAAAGTCCGTTTCGACGGGGGCCGACCTGCTCTACAATTTCGACGAGGTATCGCGCTTCCGAGACGCCGCTCCCGGAGCGAAGGAGCCGCTCGTCAAATACCTTCGGCTGAATGCGCTGGGCGAAGCGATCGCGCGCGCGGCCGGCGGCGGCGCGCCCCTTCGGACACCGGGCGGCGAGCCGCTGGTCGGCGAGGTGTTGGAGCGCCATTCGGACCAGCTCGACAAAGCCTTCGGGGAAAGCTGGCGCCGCCGAGGCAGGGCCGACGTGGCGCTGCTCCTGCCCAACGACCCGGCTTTCCAGAAGGCGGAACCGGAGCATCGCATCGTCCTCATCGACGAGCTCGACAAGGCGCCGCGGGACACTCCGAACGACCTGCTGGCGGAAGTCGAGGAAATGCGGTTCCTGATCCCGGAGCTCGGCGTGTCGGTCGCGGCCGATCCCGATTTCCGGCCGATCGTCATCATCACCAGCAATTCCGAAAAGTCCTTTCCGGACCCGTTCCTTCGACGCTGCGCCTATTTCGACATCCCCCTGCCGAGCGACGAGGAGCTTCGGAAGATCATCGCCGGCTCGATCGAGCGGCTCAGCGGAGGAGGAAGCTTCCTCGACCAAGCGCTCGACCTGTTCCGCCACCTGCGGGAAGAGAACGGAATCCGTAAGGCGCCGGGAACGGCGGAGCTGCTCGCCTGGCTCGACCTCCTCGTCCACCGCAACGGCTGCGCGGCGGACACCTCGTTGCGGCAGCGCGCGCTCGAGGACGAAGACAGGGTGGCGGATACGCTGGCGGCCGTCCTCAAGACCCGCGACGATCGGGAGGCGGCGCGCCGGGTCCTTGCCCGCTGGCGCAACCAGGGTTGAGCGCAGATCGATGACCAACGCGGAGGCGCAAGCCTATGTGGACGCGCGGGAGATAGACGACCGCTTCGCCCGGCTGATCGCCTATTGCCGCGCCTCCCTCCCGCTCAGCCCCGCGGACCTCGAACGTATCGAGCGAATCAAGCTGCTGCTCGTCGCCCGGGGCATCGAGCCCGACGACGACGACGCCCTGGCCTGGCTGTCGCCGGCGCTGTGCACCAATGCCGAGGAGCAGCGGCACTTCCACCGGCGCTTCGACGAATATCGCCGCCAGCCGCCGGAGGCGCCGAAGACCGAGGACGCGCCGAAGCCGATCGAGGCTTCCCGCCAGTCGTCCCGGCTGCGCGCCTTCCTGCGGCGGGAAGCCCTGCTGTTCGGCGGAGTGCCGCTGGTCGTTCTTGTCCTTGTCCTTGCCGCCAGGCTGATCCCCGGGCCGCCCGAGCAGACGCAGAGCCCGCCGGGCGCTGCCGGCGTCGACGGCGGCGCCGGATTGGCCCCGGGCGCCGCTCCGGTGGCAACCCAATTGGAGCCGAACGGGCCGGCCGTCGCCGTCCTGATCCTCGCCGCCGTCGCCGCCGCCGCCTTGTTCCTGTGGATGAGGCGGCGGCGGGAGCGGCTGCTCGACCATTTCGAACCGTCACCGCATTCGGCGGCGGCGTCGGTTCTCGCCGGCGGCACCTCGCTCCTGTTCTCCGCCCCGTGGCTCGCACGCACCTTTGGGATGCTTCGCCGGCACAAGGAGGCTCCGAGCCGGCGGATCGATGCCCGACGGAGCATCGAAGCGACCGTCCGGGCGGGTGGAAGGCCCGAAATCCGGTTCGGCCTTAGACCGGCGACTCCGGAATATCTGCTCCTCGCCGACCGCCAGTCGCCGCGCGACCATCTGCTGGTGGTCGGCGACGCGCTCCAGCAGCAATTCGCCAAGGAAGGGATCGTCGCTTCTCGTTACGACCATGTCGGCAAACCCGACCGGCTGAGACCGGTGCCGGCGGCGGACGCTCGGCCGGTGACCCTGAGCGACGCCGTGGCGCTTCACGAGGGCGCCCGGGTGATCGCGCTGGCCGAACCCCGCGATTGCGCCGGCCAATCCCAAGCGAGCCCGTGGCGCACGATGTTCGCAAAGCTCGACCAGCCCACATTGCTCGACCCGCGCGGGCCGCGGCGCTGGACCGCGCTTGAAAGGGAGCTCGAGGAGGACGGGGTGCTGGTCGTGCCCGCGACTCCGGAGGGCCTGGGCTGGTATGCCGAGGCGATCAACCTGCGCGGCCTCAAATGGCCGGGGCGCTGGCCCGCCTCGAACGCCTTCGAGGAGGATCCGGTGGATGCCTTTTTCGGCGACCGGAAGCGGCTGCTGGACGACCGGCCGCCAGCGCCCGAGCGGATCGCCGAACTGCTGGTGGACCTGCGCCATTCGCTTGGCGGTGCCGCCTTTCGGCTGCTGTGCGCGACGGCGGTCTATCCGGCCGTCGAGCCGGCTTTCACCCTGCACGTCGCCACCCGCCTTCCGACCGGGCAGGACGGCCCGCTGCTGAGCGAGGCGACCTGGCTGGCCGTCGCGCGGCTGCCGTGGATGAGGCTGGGCCACCTCCCGCCGTGGCTCCGGGCCGAGCTGATCCGGGAGCTCGACCCGGAGACGCTGGCGGCGACGACCGCTCTCGTCCAGGCGTTCGTCCTTCCCAAGACAGCGACGGATGGAACGGTGGCGGGCCCGGGCGACGGGTGGGACGAGCATGAGCGGGTGCGGCTGCTCAACTGGATAGGCCGCAACCCGGAAAGCGAGCTTTACGATCCAATGCTTTTCGACGCCCTGCGCGGAGTGCCTCCGGATCGGATCGGACCCCGCGACCCGGGCCGGCCGGGCTTGCGCCTGAGCATCTGGCGCAGCCAGGATGCGGCGGTCGCGGCGGCGCTCGCGGCGGTGCTGGCCGCCCTGGCCCTGACCAACCCGCCGCTGGTCGACGCGCCGGTCCGGCCGCCGGTCGAAATCCAGCCGGAAACGGAGCCGACGGGCAATTTGACGTTGGACGGCCGGAACCCGTTCGTGCCCGCTCCAGGCAAGCCGCCGGCAGGCACGACCACCGGCGGCACCGGAGCGGGCAACCCCGCCAGTGTCGGCACCGGAGCGGGCAATACCGGCACCGCCGAGCTGGGGACGGGCAATACAGCCACCGGCGGGCTGGGGACGGGCAATACAGGCGGCGGCGGGCTGGGAGCGGGTAATACAGGCAGCGGCGGGCCGGGCACGCAGAAGAGCAACCCGACCGACCCCGTTCCCAATCGCAGGCCGCAGAATTCCGACGGTCCGTATACCGTCAACTTCGCCCCTGATTCCATCAAGGTCGACGCCGCAGCCGCCAAGAACCTGGACGTCGTCGCCGAGCGCTGGAACCGGATCGACGAGGATCATCCGGTCGTCCTCGTCATCGGCCACACCGACCGCGAGGGGAGCGATGCGTATAATGTGGAGGTCAGCCAACGCATGGCCGGGGCGGTGCGGGCGTACCTGACCCAGCGCGGCGTCGACGCGCAGTTCATCCAGACCATGGCGTTCGGGGAATCCCGGCCACTCGTGCCGACCGCCGACGGAGTGAGGGAGCCCCAGAACCGGCGGGTAGAGATCTACTTCCAATATTCGTTCGGTCCCGAGGGGGAGCCGACCAACACCACCTTCTGACCGGTTCCGACGCCGCGGCCCGGGCTGGAAGCCGGAGGAGATTCGTCTAAGCTGGGAGCCCTGAGCGGGAGGCGGGGATGAAGGTGAAACTGGCGCTTACGGCCCTGGCGGGCCTCGCCGCATCGAGCGCTCCGGGCGCCGATGCGCCGACGGCGGAGGTCGGGACCTGCACTCGGTCGGCGGTGGGCTCGGCCGGGCTCGCCGTCCGCGCCGCCCGGGCCGAGCTGATGGCGATCCCGCTGGGGGATGTCGATACGCTGGTCGCGCCCTCCGCCGGCGGGCGGATCGAGGCGGTCAAGGACCGGCTGCGCGACTTCGTCCGGGCAATGATGGCCTGCGCCCCGACCGCCGTGGAGCCGGCCGCGCTGGCCGCCGCGATGGCGCAGAGAGGCGACGCCTCCCTCGACACCGCTCCCGGCGATGCCGACCGTCCTCCGACCGACCGGCACGGCACCCTGCTTACCTACGAGGTCTCGCGGGTGGGGGCGCATCCGGACATGCTGGCCGTCGTTGCGACCCTGGGCATCAAGTGCGGCTCGGATTCCATGCTGATCCTCTACCGGCGGACCCCCACGGGCTGGCGCGAGGCGATGGTCCGCCGCTCCGAGCCCTATCGCGAGGTGAAGGGCGGCTGGCAGGACCTGCGCTTCGCCGTCTCGCCGGCCGACGCGCAGGGCAAGTGGTTCGTCGCCACCCTCTCCACCACGCCGTGGTGCAGCTCCGCCTGGCAGGGGATGCCCTACGAGCTGGCGCGTCCGGGGCCTTCGCCCGACCGGCCGCGCGTCTTCTTCCGGGGCAAGGGCACCATCTACCTGGGCGAGGAGAGCGACCTCGTTCTCAAGGTGGAGCGCGACGCCTTCGAGCTTAGGCACGACGGCTCCAGCCTCGATCCGGACGTCCTCATCCGCCGTCACGTCCGGCGCTATTCGGTGAGCGGCGAGACGGTGCGAAGGGTGCAGCCGGTGGCGGAGACCGTCCGCGACTTCGCCGACGAGTGGATCGACTCGCCGTGGGCCGAAGCGAAGGACTGGTCGGGGCGCGACCCCGCTTTGGCGGCCGCCCATTCAAGCCTGAAGGCGGCGCGGTACAAGACGCTGGGCGGCTTCTCCTCGATCCGCGCCTGCGCCGGGGGCGGGACCCAGGTCGGCATTGCCGGGCCAGGCAAGCCGGACCGGTTTCTGATCATTGGAGGGGGGGCCGCGGGTCCCTGGACGATGGAGCGGGTGGCGCGGCGGCCCGCGGCGAGATGCGCCGGACCCGACGGCCTGAAGCGGGAGCCGGCCTGAACGCCGGCGGGTGCCGTTACCAGCGCCGGCGAAAGGGTTCCCAGGCGATGCCGTCGGCATCTTGCGGCTCTGCGCGTCGCTTCTCCACGGTCGCCAAGGCCATGAATTTTTTTGAGAGAAGACACGAAGGGACAAGTAAACAGAAAGATGCGGGGCAGGCCCCTATCTTGTCCCTTCGTGTCTTCTCTCCAAAAAAAAACAGGCGGCGCATCCCGTTCGATCACTCCAAATTCGGGCGAACCCATTTTCGGGGGAAGGCGCAAAGGCGCGACGTAGGAAAGGGGCTCTCTACGTCGCGCCTTCGTGCCTTCTCTTTAAAATTGGCGCCGAGGCGCCGAGGTCCTTGCGCGAGCGATGGTCCAGCAACCGGACTCCGGGCGGGCGGGCGCTGAACCCTGACATACGTTCAGGGTGACGGGTGGGGGGCTGGCGCCGGGTGGATGGAAGCGCCGCGCCGCCACCCGACATTGCTAAAACCGGCCCTTGCGCCTATGTAGGAAAGGCTGACGTCGCTGCGACGGAATTTGCGGCCCTCGCGGCCCCGCTTCCTTTCATGCTTCTCGCCCACGCCAAGCGGTCGTCGCTCGCGTGGATTTGCAATTTACCGGCCGCTCATGGCCGAGGGAGAATCAGGTTTGGCGAAGGAAGCTACGCTTACCGTCGAGGGCGAGATCGACGAAATCTATCCGGACGGCCGTTTCGGAGTGATGCTGGACAACCAGCATCGGGTGATCGTCTACACCGCCGGCAAGATGCGGCGCTTCCGGATCCGCTCCGTGGTCGGCGACCGGGTGCATGTCGAGATGACCCCCTACGACCTGACCAAGGGCCGGCTCATCTTCCGCGAGCGCACCCCCGGCCAGGGCCCGGGCAGCAGCCCGCGGCGCCCCGGCGCGAAACGATAATCCTTCATTCGACGTTATCGTCCCGCAGGCGGGACAGGAGATTCAATATGGGCGGCACCCCCGACACCACCCGCGCGGCGATCAAGCCTTTCCTGATCAACAAGGATGCCGAGGGCCGGGTCCGGCTGACGCTTCGCGAGACCCGCTATAACGGCCAGGGCTATCCGATCGTCACCACCACGCTCCACGAGGAGCCCTTCCCCACCGCCACCGCGGCGCGCGCTTATGCCAAGGAGCATTTCGGCGCCGAGCCGGGGCAGTTCGCGAGCAAATAGTAGCGGGCGGAAGCGGATCGCCGCGGGCGCTGTCCCTCGAGCGGCGGCGCCTCGCCGACGCTTTTTGAATTTCGCACAAAGGGCACGAAGGCCACGAAGGCGCATCGGCGGCGAAGCCGCTTCGCCTGTTCTCCAGAGATGGAATGAAGGGTGCTGCGCACCCTTTCGCGCCGGCTCCTTCGTGCTCTTCGTGTTCTTTGTGCGAACCCATCTCCTTTGGTGGCGAGCAAATAGGCGCGGGTGGACGCGATCGCCGCCGGCGTCGCAAGTCCGGCACCGGCCGTGTTCATGGATCCCGGATCAAGTCCGGGATGACGGGAGGTGGGCTTCCGCCTCGGCGCTGCCCAAACAAGCCGTCATCCCGGCGGAAGCCGGGATCTCGTGGAGGCCCGCTGGGACTTCTTGTCCTGAGATCCCGGCTTTCGCCGGGATGACGGGGGCTATTTCCGCTTCGCCCTCAGCGCCGCCTGCGCCGCGGCCAGGCGGGCGATGGGCACCCGGTAGGGAGAGGCGCTGACATAGTCCAAGCCGGTCTTCTCGCAGAAGGCGATGGAGGACGGGTCGCCGCCATGCTCGCCGCAGATGCCGAGCTTGAGGCCCGGCCTTGCGCCCCTCCCCCGCTCCGCGGCGAGCGCGATCAGCTCGCCGACCCCGTCCTCGTCGATCGAGACGAACGGGTCGCGCTCGAAAATGCCTTGCTCGACATATTGGGTGAGGAAGCGGCCGGCGTCGTCGCGGCTGACTCCCAGGGTAGTCTGGGTGAGGTCGTTGGTGCCGAAGCTGAAGAATTGGGCTTCTTCGGCGATGTCGGCGGCCCGGAGCGCGGCCCGGGGGAGCTCGATCATGGTCCCCACCAGATATTCGATCCGCAAGCCGAGCTCGGAGAAGACGGCCTCGGCGGTGCGGTCGATCAGCGCCTTGATGATCGAGAGCTCCGCCCGGGTCGCAACCAGCGGGACCATCACTTCCGGAATAGGCGCCTCGCCCCCTTCCCTCGCCACGGCGACGGCGGCCTCGAAGATGGCGCGGGCCTGCATCTCGTAGATTTCGGGATAGGTGATGCCGAGGCGGCAGCCGCGGTGGCCGAGCATCGGGTTGAACTCGTGAAGCTCGGCGACGCGGCGCTTGAGCGCTTCCACGCCTACTCCGGCGCCGGACGCCACCTCCTCGAACTCCGCCTCGCTGTGGGGGAGGAATTCGTGGAGCGGCGGATCGAGGAGGCGGATGGTGACCGGGAGCGGCGCCATGATCCGGAAGATCTCTTCGAAGTCGCCGCGCTGGGCGGGGAGGAGATCGGCCAAAGCGGCGCGGCGGCCGGCTTCGTCGTGGGCGAGGATCATCCGGCGGACGTTGGCGATCCGCTCGGAATCGAAGAACATATGCTCGGTCCGACACAGGCCGATGCCTTCGGCGCCGAATTCGCGGGCGGTGCGGCAGTCGAGCGGGGTTTCGGCGTTGGTCCGGACGCGAAGGCGGCGGTGGGCATCGGCCCAGACCATGAGCGTTCCGAAATCCCCGACCAGCTCGGGCTGGACGGTGGCGACGGCGCCGAGCATGACCTCGCCCGACGAACCGTCGATGGTGATCGTCTCGCCTTCGCGGACCTCGACCGCGCCGGCGCGCATGAGGCGGGCCTTGTAGTCGATCGAGACGGTTCCGGCGCCGCTGACGCAGGGGCGGCCCATGCCCCGGGCGACGACGGCGGCGTGGCTGGTCATCCCGCCGCGGGCGGTGAGGATGCCCTGAGCGGCGTGCATGCCGTGAATGTCCTCGGGCGACGTTTCGACCCGGACGAGGATGACCTTCTCGCCGAGGCCCGAGCGCTTCTCGGCGGTGTCGGCGTCGAAGACGGCGGCGCCCGAGGCGGCGCCGGGCGAGGCGGGAAGGCCCTTGGCGACGACCCGGCGCTCGGCCTTCGGATCGAGCGTCGGGTGGAGCAATTGGTCGAGCGCCTGCGGATCGACCCGGAGCACCGCTTCCTCCTGGGTGATCAGGCCTTCCTCGGCCATGTCGACGGCGATGCGCAGCGCCGCCTTGGCGGTGCGCTTGCCCGACCGGGTCTGGAGCATGAAGAGCCTGCCGCGCTCGACGGTGAACTCGATGTCCTGCATGTCCCGATAATGGCGCTCGAGCAGGTCGAAGACCCGCGCCAGCTCGCCGAACACCTCGGGCATCGATTCTTCCATCGACGCCGCTCTGGCTCCGGCGGCCTCGCGGGCGGCCCGGGTCAGATATTGCGGAG
>DASWLY010000103.1:0-11902 GCA_036400035.1 Allosphingosinicella sp. | reverse complement strand
GAACCTCCGTCTCCTGGAGCCCGCCGGTCTTCCGGTCAGGCATGATCTGTGAATTTGCTACCGGTGTCATCTATCGGGAGGGAAAGCCGCTCATCGGAGCCTCGCGTCAGCCGACGCGCCTGCCGTGTTCGGTTGCCCCCGCCACCAAAAATGCTACCGGTGTCAAAGCCTTATAGCCTTGGTCCTGCAGGATCCGCAAGTGGCTGGTGAGCCGGCATCAGCGGCGGCTGCGCACCACCGCCCCGCGCTCCTCCACCAGCGCGCGCCGATCGGCGGCTTCGACCCGGAGGCCGCGAGCATCCACCGTGGCGTGGCGGACGAGCAGCCCGCGCCTCGACTCGACCCGGACGTCGCGGAACACGAGGCCTTCGATCGTACGCTCCGGCAGGCCGACGACGATCCCGGCCCGGTCGGCGCCGGTCGCGGTCAGTCCCTCGACCCGCACGTTGCGGATCCACGGTGTCGCGTTCGGCTTGTAGGGCTGCGCCGGATCGGTGTCGGGCGGGTAGATCTGGTGGCCGAGCAGGAAGCCGCCCTCGGCCAAACGGCTGACCACCGCAATCTCGTCGTAGCCGGCGCCTTCGTAATAGCTGGAGAAGACCATCGGAGTTTCGACATCCGTCATCCGGTTGTTGCGGAAGACGATGTCCTGGACGATCCCGCCGCGTCCGCGGGGGGTCTTGATCCGGATTCCGTACATCGCCCCGCGCAGCTCATTGTCTTCCACGACGACATTGCGGATTCCGCCGATCGTCTCGCTGCCGATGCAGATGCCGCGGCCGGACAGCCCCTTGTTGCGGCGGATGACGATATTCTCGACCGCCGCGTCGGGACGGGCGGGGTTGCGCTTCATCGACTTGATCGCGACCAAGTCGTCGCCGACATCGAAGAAATTCTCCTCGATCAGCATGTTGCGCGTATCGACCGGATCAATCGCATCGGTGTTGGGGGAGTGGGCGAGGGCGACGAAGCGCATCCGCCGAACCGTCACGTCCTCGCTGTCCTTCACGACCAGGTGGAAGCTGGGCGAATTGTAGAGCCCCACGCCTTCGAACATCAGGTTGCGGCTGCGGGCGGCATGGACGAGGCGGGGGCGGTCGGTCGAGCCGCCGGTCTTGGCCTTTCGTGCCCGTTCCCGCCAGCGGTCCCACCAGGCGGCGCCCTGGCCGTCAATCCGGCCCTCGCCCGAGATGGCGACGTTGCGCGCGTCGGCGATGTTGATGAGGGCGAGCCACCCCGCATTGCTCTCCCACGCTTCGCGCCCGGGGGTCATCCGATAGGGTTGCGCGTCGCTGGTGCCGACCAGCTCCGACCAGGCCGCGAGGTGAAGGCGGATATTGGATCTGAGAAAGATCGGGCCGATCAGATATTCGCCCCGCGGCACCTCAACCGTGCCGCCCCCTTTGGCGTGGCAATCGTCTATCGCGCGCTGAAAGGCCTCGGTGTCGAGGAACACCCTCGTGCCCCTGGCGCCGTAGCTCGTGACGTTGCAGACCCGGTCCGGGAACGACACCCGGGCCTGGGCCGAGGCCCCCGACGCAACGCAGGCGAGGAGGGCGGCGGCGGCGCATGCCAGTGTCTTCATTCGAACCTCCTCTTCGCCCGGGCGGCGCCGCGCTAGAAGGGGAGGGAGGCGGAACGCAAGAGCGAAAGCGGCGGAGCGAGGCCGTCGGCGCGGCGCTACTCGCCCGGCGGCGGATCCTGCCGAGCGGGGGGAGGATGCGTCTCTCCGTCCACCAGGCCCACCTTGCGCAGCCAGCGCGCCTCGAGGAGCTTGATGACGTCGTAACCGCCGATCGAGAGCATTGCCGCGGTGAACGCCGCTCCGCTCCTGGTGAGGCCGAAAAGGTCGGTCGCGGCGGTCGCGGCGATTACCAGCAGCGGTGTGATCAGCAGCCGCCTCACCCACCATTGGCCGTCGGGGCGGCGGCTCGCCTCGAGCTCGCGGCCGTAGGAGGCGGCGATCCCGGCGGCGAGCGCGGCGGCGATGACGAGATAGGTCGCGCCGGCGGCGAGGAACTCCAGCCCGTTCATCGCAGGCGCTCCTCTTCCCGCTCGATGAAGCCGATCACTCGGTCCAGCGTCGCCTGGCGCGGCTGCCTGCCGTCGCGAAGGTTCATCACGAAATTGGGATCGCCAAGAGCATCCCGGCCGAGGCGGGAGGCGGTGGATTGAGTCTTGCGAAGGTAGCGATCGATGCGATCGAGAAGCATAGGGAACTCCGAATCGTCTATTTCCTATCTTCTCATGTAAATTCCTACTTGTCTAGGACAAATCCTGGCACTATGGAGGTATCATGACCCGACAGGACCCTCGCGAAACTCTGGAGCGCCTCCTCAAGGAGCGGGGCGAGGATTATGCCGGGCTGTCGCGCCTGATCGGCAAGAACGCGGCCTACATCCAGCAATTCATCAAGCGCGGCACCCCGCGCAAGCTCGACGAGGAGGACCGGCGGACCATCGCCGCCTATCTCGGGGTGAGCGAGACGCTGCTCGGCGGGCCGGCCTCCGAGCAATCCTCCGGCGCCTCGGGCGACATGATCAGGGTCCCGCGCCTCGACGTCGGAGCGTCGGCGGGCCATGGCGCGATCACGGAGTCCGAGGTCGCGGTGGCCCACATCGCCTTCGACCCGAAATGGCTTCGCCAGCTCTGCAAGGGCGGCACCAACAGTCTGTCCTTCATCCGGGTGCAGGGGGATTCGATGACCCCCACCTTGGCCGACGGCGACGACATCCTGGTCGACGGAGCGGACGGCGCCGACCGGCTGCGCGACGGCATCTACGTTCTTCGCCGCGAGGACACATTGATGGTCAAGCGCCTCGCCATCAACCCCTTCGCCGCGCGCGCGACGATAACCAGCGACAACCCCGCTTATCCGGAATGGCGCGACGTCGATCTGTCGACGCTCACCATCATCGGGCGGGTCGTCTGGGCGGGCCGGCGCCTGAGCTGAAGCCTCGCGCGCGCGGATCGTCCGGCAGGCGGCGATCGCCGGTGAGATGATCGCGCGGAATTCGGGTAGGAGGCGCGCCGGTCCCTGGACGCTCTCGCCAGCGGCGCCGCGATTCAATAGACCGTACCGGCGGTGCAACACGCTCTGACGGTGGTACGATGATCTACAGCTATGACGATGCCCCGGATCGCAAGGCCAGGCTGACCGAGGCGCATCTAATGGCGATGGAATTGCTCGGAGCCGCCGAGCGGTCCGGCCTGTTCCGGGCCGGAGTCACCGAGGTCGGGCTGAGCCGCGAGATCCAGGCGCTGGGGCGGGACCTCTTCGGCACGTTCAAGCACTGGCACAAGAGGATCGTCAGGGCCGGCCCCAACACGCTTGCCACCTATCGCGAAGACCCGCCCGACCGGCTCATCGAGGCTGACGACATCCTGTTCGTCGACCTGGGACCCCTGTTCGAAGCCTGGGAAGCCGATATCGGCCGGACCTACGTGATCGGCCAGGATCCGGACAAGCTCCGGCTGCGCGATGCGATCGAGGCGGCCTGGCATGCCGGGCGCGACTATTTCCAGGCCAACCGGGACCGGGTAACCGGCGCCGACATGTACGAGCTCGCCGTCGAGGCCGCCCGGGCGAGCGGCTACGAATATGCCAACATCCACGCCGGGCACCTTATCGGCAACTTCCCGCACGAGATCGTCCAGGGCGAGCTGGTCGACAATTACCTTCACCCGGCCAACCTCACCCGCCTCTCCGACCCCGACGCCGCCGGCCATCCGCGCACCTGGATCTACGAGATACATTTCGTCGATCCCGACCGCGGCTATGGCGGCTTCTTCGAGCAATGGCTGGAGCTGGTCTAGGGCGACGGACGGAGCGGGCGACGCCAGGGCCACCTCACTGCAAGATCGGCCGCTCGGTCCGGTACCGACCGGAAGATGTTCAAGCGTTCATCGCAGCGACGGTGGTGCACAATGGCGAGCAAAGGGAGCTTTTTACGGCCGTGCAGGCGGCCGCATTCACGTGCCTCGAGCAGACGTCCACGCACGCCGGCTGCAGGCGTTTAGTTTGGAGTTTGTCTGAGGTCTCTCAGTAGAGATCGGGCGGCTACCCCGAGTGGCCGGCTCCGCTGGTGAACGGCATAGATCGGGATCGCGCCCGGCAGGATGGCCGGATCATCGATCGGAAGGCGCTTCAACCTTCCTGCCCGGAGATGCTCGTCCACCACGTGCAGGGGCATGGTGGCCCAGCCAAAGCCGGCAAGCAGGAAGTCCAGCCGGCGCCCCAGATCCACGAAGCGCCACAGCCTCGAACTGACCACGCTGTAGCTTGGTCCGCCCTGGTTTTCTGGGTCCGTCAAGACGAGCTGCACATGCTCGGCCAGCACTTCCCGCTCCAGGCGCCGCGTTTCTGCTGCAAGCGGATGATGAGGAGCGGCGACGGGCACGAGTTCTATCGAGGTCACAGCGTAGGCTTGAAGGTCCTGCGCCTGGTTCGGGAGCAGCAAGCATAGCCCGAGGGTGGCCGCACCGGACCTGACCCGCCGCTCGGCCCCGCCCAGGGCTTCCGTGAACAAGGTAACGGCCACGTCGGGGTAGCGTTTCTGCAGGGCGGCGAGCGAACCGATCACGGGATCGCTGGGCACCATGTTGTCCACCGCGAAGGTAAGCTCCGGCTCCAGACCGCCCGAGATAGCACTCGCCGTTCTTTCGAACAGTTCCGCCTGGCGCAGCACCTGGCGGGCTTGAGCGGCAAGCGCCCGTCCCGCCTCGGTAAGCACCGGCGCTCGCGCCGATCGATCGAACAACTGCACGCGCTGCAGGGTCTCGAGGCTTTGCACGGCGTGGCTGATCGCGGATTGTGCCCGCTGAAGCTTGCGCCCGGCCGCCGAGAAGCTGCCGGTCTCCTCGATCGTCACCAGGATCCGGAGCTGATCGAGAGTGAGCGTTCCGAGCACGACCTATCTCCCTGGCAGATGGGTATTATCAATCTTTTATCTCTCCAATGAGGGGCTTGTCGAGGCTATCTCCTCCTCAACGACGCACGGAGACTTCGATGACCATTCTTGCTGCAACCGCCAACGTGCCCACCGCCAGCGCCAGCCGCTACTTGCAGCAGCTGTGCAAGCATTGGGCACACAATCTTGCCGTCACCTTCAACGCCGAAGAGGGCCGCATCCTGTTCCCGAAGGACGCGCGCGGCCTGAACTTCCCGGGAGACGGCACGGTAACGCTCAGGGCGCATGAAACCGCGCTGGAGGTGTTCGTGGCTGCATCCGCGCCAGAGCAGCTCGAGGGCCTCAAGGGCGCTGTCGCGAGCCATCTCGACCGGTTCGCGTTTCGCGAAGCCCCACTCGCCTTCGACTGGCGCTGAGCGGCCACTTCACAGACCCCCTGGAGACCTTCGATGAGCACTCGTTTGCCGACCTACTTCATCAGCCATGGCGGCGGCCCCTGGCCCTGGCTGGACGGGCCGTTCCGCCGCATGTTCGACCGGCTCGAGCAGTCGCTGTTCGATATTCGCCGCGAGCTCGGAGATGCGCCTCGCGCGGTGCTGGCCATCTCCGGCCATTGGGAAGAGCATGGCTTCGCGATCTCCTCGGCCGAACAGCCGGGTATGGAATACGACTATTCCGGCTTTCCGCCGCACACCTACCGGATCAAGTACCGGGCGCCCGGCTCGCCGGAGCTTGCCGCTCGTGTGCAGCGTCTTCTGGCGGATGGCGGCATCGGCGCACGGCTCGACCCCGAGCGCGGCTTCGACCACGGCGTGTTCAGCATCATGAAGCCGCTCTATCCGGGCGAGGACATTCCGCTGGTCCAGCTGTCGATCGACCGCGGCTACGACCCCGAGCTGCACCTGAAGCTCGGCCGGCTGCTGGCGCCTTTGCGCGACGAAGGCGTGCTGATCATCGGCAGCGGGCTCAGCTACCACAATCTGCGCGAGATGCGCGGCAACGACGGAGCGGAGCCGTCGCGGCAGTTCGACGCCTGGCTGCAGGAGACGCTCGCGTCCGCGCCGGCGGAGCGGACCGGGCGGCTGATCCACTGGGAGCAGGCGCCAATGGCACGCGCCGCCCACCCGCAGGAGGATCACCTCATCCCCTTGATGGCGGCCGTCGGCGCGGCCGAGGAGGAGCCTGTCGCGGTCGTCTATCATCAGAAGGATTTTGGCGGCGGCATCACGGCCTCCAGCTTCCGCTTCGGCGTGCCGCCGAGCCACACCACAGCCAAGTAAACAGGAGAGAATGAAATGACCAACCTCGACAGATGGGCGCCCCATGCGCTCGCCGCCCTGCGCATCATGACGGCGCTCCTGATGCTGCAGCACGCGACCATGAAGTTCTTCGCGTTTCCAGCTGCCATGCCCATGCCCGGGCCGCTGCCGGGCATCATCGTCGCCGCCGGCGCGATCGAGCTCGTGACGGGCGTGCTGATCGTCCTCGGCCTGTTCACGCGGCCGGCGGCCTTCCTGGCCTCCGGAACGATGGCGGCGGCCTATTTCATGGGCCACGCCACCCAGGGGTTCTGGCCGGTCCTGAACCAGGGCGAGACGGCGATCATGTTCTGCTTCGCCTTCTTCTACCTCATCTTCGCCGGTCCGGGCGCGTGGAGTCTGGACGCGCTTAGGGGTCGCGGGAAACACGAAGGCTGAGGTTACATCGCGCGTTTTCCGAGCCGCTGCCGACCTTTGTTCGGTGGCGGCTCAAGGCGCTCAGGCGTGTCGGCGCGGACGGGGCCACAGAATTGCGGATTATGTTTTCGGAAAAAACGCCCAGCCCGGTTGCGGCTGATGGATCGCCACCTCGGCCTGCCTTTTATCGGTTCGAACTGGTGGTACCCTCCGCGAAGGGGCTACCTATCTGCTACCTGGGACCTGCCGCCGCCTACCCAGTATCTGGCTAAGTTTTTGAAGAATGGTGGACGCACTAGGGCTCGAACCTAGGACCCGCTGATTAAGAGTCAGCTGCTCTACCAACTGAGCTATGCGTCCGTGCCTGTCGGGCAGACGGGCCATCTAGTGGGGGCGGCGACGGATTGCAACCGGTGAGGCGCCCTAGCCGGGTCGCCGCCGCGCCGGAGGCCGGGCCCGCGCTCGAAAAGCCGCTGGAAGCTCCTGTCCGCTGGTCCGCCGCCGCGCGGCAAGCCGCTGCGCCTAAGATCGGAGCCCCAGCCTGCGCTGGGTCGACGGCTAAGGATTGGCGGTCACCGCCGCGAGCTCGTTTCCCGACGGATCGAGGAAGTGAAAGCGGCGACCGCCGGGAAAAGCGAAGATCGGGCGGACGACGCGGCCGCCGGCGGCCTCGACCGCGGCCTCGGCCGCCTCGAGATCCGGGACGTCGATCACCGGCAGCGGCGCCCGGCTGGCCTCCGCCGGATCGGCCTGCAGGCCGATATCGGTGTCGCCGGTCACCGTAGCCGCATAAGTCGGGCCGAATCGCTCGAGGCTCCAGCCGAAGGCGGCCTCGTAGAAGCTCCTGGCAGCGGCGATGTCCGCGACCGGGAGCTCGACGTAGTTGAAACGCGCCATCGCAATGCTCCCTTTGCTGACCGTCGCCCCAGCGAAGGCTGGGGCCCCAGGGGGTGAAAACCTCAAGCACCCTTCACCCGCTGGGATCCCGGCCTTCGCCCGGATGACGTCCCACGCCCACCGGGCGTGGAACGTCAGTACCGCCGGAGCAGCCCCGAGAGCCGGCCCTGGATCCGGACCTGCTCGGGCCGGTAGCGCTGCGGGTCGTAGCGCCGGTTGGCCGGATCGAGGCGGACCATCTGGCCCTCCTTGCGGTAGGTCTTCAAGGTCGCCTCGTTGTCGTCGATCAGCGCCACCACGATCTCGCCGTCGCGCGCGACGTCAGTCTTTCGGATCAGCGCATAGTCGCCGTCGAGAATCCCTTCATCGACCATCGAGTCGCCCGCCACTTCGAGCGCATAATGCTCGCCCGGGCCGAGCAAGGCGGCGGGGACGGGGAGGGTGGTCTGCCCTTCCAGCGCCTCGATCGGCATTCCGGCGGCGATCCGGCCGTGGAGCGGAAGGTCGATGACGTCGTTCGCGGCCTGGGGCGCGGTCGCCGGCGCCTTTGGCTGCGAGGCGATCCCGGCCTGCCCGTCGGGCATCTTCAAAATCTCGAGCGCCCGGGCCCGGTTCGGAAGCCGGCGGATGAAGCCGCGCTCCTCGAGCGCGGAAATGAGCCGGTGGACTCCCGACTTGGACTTGAGCGCCAGCGCCTCCTTCATCTCCTCGAAGGAGGGTGAAACGCCGCTCTCGTTGAGGCGGGCTTGGATGTAGGTGAGAAGCTCACTCTGCTTGCGCGTCAGCATATCGGGGTCCCCTGCGGAAACGAACGAGGAACGTGTAGGGAACGTTACGGCAGCTGTCAAGCACCTGTGGAACAGGTCGCGATTCTGGTGAAATTGGCGAGCAGGCGATGGCCGTTTTGGCTCGCGACGCTCTCCGGATGATATTGAACGCCGTGGATCGGCAGGACCCTGTGGCGAAGGCCCTGCACCGTTCCGTCCTCGGCCTGCGCGTTGACCGCGAGGCATTCGGGCAAGCTGCGAGGCTCCACCGTCAGCGAATGGTAGCGGGCTGCGGTGAGCGGGGAGGGGAGGCCTTCGAACATCCCGGTGCCGTCGTGGCGCACGGCGCTGGTCTTGCCGTGCATGACGCTTTCGGCCCGGACGACCTCGCCGCCGAAATGAAGCGCGACCGCCTGGTGCCCGAGGCAAAGGCCGAGCAGCGGGCGCCGCGCCTCGGCGCAGGCGGCGACCAGCGCAAGCGACTCTCCCGCGCCCTCGGGCCTGCCCGGCCCCGGCGAGATCAGGAACGCCGCCGCCCCGGTGGCGAGCGCTTCGGCCGCGGTCAGCGCGTCGTTGCGCTCCACCCGCACCTCGGCTCCGAGCTCGCGCAGGTAATGGACGATGTTCCAGGTGAAGCTGTCGTAATTGTCGAGGACGAGGATCATCCCGGCCGCCTCGCGAACGTTCCCGCTACTGAGTCGCGCCCGGCCCCAGCAGCTCGCTCCTGAGCTTGCGAACGGCCTCTTCGTTGCGCTCGATCTTCACGGCGCCGCGGATCGCGGCGGTGAACTGGCGGGCATATTCCTCCCCGAGGATCGGGCCGAACTGGTTCCGCACCGCCTGGATGAGGCCCGGCTCCTTGCGGGCGTCGCCGGGGACGATCCTGTCGAGATAGACGACGAACCATCCGCGTCCGTCGGGCGCGGCGAGGATCCGGGCCTTGCCGCGCGGCAGGCTGAACATCATCGCCAGCGGCGGCGGCACCTGCGCGTTCTGGCGGGCGATCTCGCGGCGGGAGGCGGTGAGCGTCTGAACCGCCGGCAGCCTCACCTGCGCCTGCGCGAAGGCCTGGGCCGGAGCCATCCCGCCGTTGATCCTGGCCACGATCGCGCTCGCCACCGCCCGCGCCCGTTCGGAGGCCCTCCGGACGACCAGGTCGGCCTTCACCCGGTCGCGGATCGCCGCCAGCGGCGGCGCCGCGGCCGGGATCGCGCGGGTGACGGCGACGAGGGCGTAACGCTGATTCTCCTGGACGGTCTCGACCGCCGGATCCTCGCCCGGCTCGAGCGCGAAGGCGCCTTCGAGCAAGGGCTGGAGCTCCGGCGGGGCCTGCCAGCCGGCGGTGTCCGGCGCCGCTCCGGTGGCGGTGACCGGGGCCGTCTCCTTCGCCGCCAGCCGGTTGGCGGCGACGACCTCGTCGAAGCTGGAGCCTTCGCCGAGGGCGGTCTCGATCCGCCCGGCGAGGTCGTTGACCGCGTTCAGCGCCTTGCGCTGCTGGATCTGGGCGGCGATCTCGCCGCGCACCGCCGCAAGCGGCTTGGCCGTCGAGACGATGACGTCGTCCACCCTGACGACGTGCCAGCCGAACGGCGAGCGGATCGGTCCGACCGTCGCGCCCTTGGCGGCGCCGAAGACGGCCGCGGCCACGGCGGGCGAGCTCTTGCTCGCCATCGCCTCGCGCGTGTTGGTCCCCAGCGCGATGTCCGAGGCCGAATAGCCCGCCTGGGCGGCGGCGGCGGCGAAGCTCGTCCCGCCGGCGACCTTCTGCGCCAGCGCCCGGGCCGCCGCCTGGTCGGGAAGCACGACCTGCGACAGGCTTCGAGTCTCGCGCGACGCATAGGAGGGATCGCTTCGATAGGCGGCCTGGATCTCGGCTTCGGTGGCCTGCGACTGGGCGGCGACATTCTCGGGGCCGAAGACGGCGTAGCGAATCACCCGGCGCTCCGGGATGGTGTAGCGGGCGCGGTTCGTCCGGTAGAAGGCGTTGAGCTCGGCGTCGCTCGGCTCCGCGACGGCACCCATCGCCGTCGACGGCACCGCTCCGACGATGCCGCTTCGGGTCTCCAGCAGCAGCGAGGCATATTGATTGGCGATCGCGTCGGGCACGTGGGCCGCCCGGGCGGCGGGCCCGAGCAGCTGGCGCTGGAGCAGACCGGTCTCGAATTCCTCCCGGACCTGCGCCTCGGTCATATTCTGCTGGGCGAGCATGCGCCGGAAGTTGGCGTCGTCGAAGCGGCCGGAAAGATCCTGGAAATCGGGGATGGAGGCAATCTCCCGGTCGATCATCTGCCGCGAGACGCCAAGGCCTTCCCGGCGGCCGAAGACGGCGCCGGCGGTGAGGTCGATCAGCTGCTCCAGCACTTCCTCGAGCGCGCCCTGCCGAAGGAAGGCGGCCATATCGAGCTCGGGCTGCTGCTCCCGGCGGATCCGGGTCAGCCGGCGCTGGAGCTCGTCGCTCAGCCTCGCCGACGTGATCTCCTCGCCCTCGACGCTGGCGACGCTGCCGCCGCTTATGCCGCCGAGCCCGCCGAGGCCGCCCCCACCTCCGGTGCCGAACCCGGTGATGACGATCGCGAACAGGCCGATGACGAGAATGACCAGCATGATCTTCGCCATGAAGCCGCGGCGGAACATTGAAAGCATGAGGGATCGGTCCTGCGGTGGTTTGCGCGGGTCATAGAAGCGGCGCCCGGCGCGGGCAAGCTTGGCACGGCCCTTCCCGCTTGCTAGGCGCGCACCCTCACCGTCATCCCGGCGAAAGCCGGGACCTCGGCGGGCGAAGGGGTCCGTGTCCGGTCTCGCCGCGGTCCCGGCTATCGCCGGGATGACGAGGGCCTATTGGGAAAGCTCTGTAACATGAACGTTCGTCGCAAGCTCGTCGCCGGCAATTGGAAGATGAACGGCAGCCGGGCGGCGCTGGGCGAGCTCAGCGCCGTGGCGGCCGCCGCCCGCGAGGCTTCGGGAGTCGACGTCGCGATCTGCCCGCCCTTCACGCTCCTCCCGCTGGCCGTGCCCCGGGCGGGCGGTCTCCTCGTCGGCGCTCAGGACTGCCATGCCAAGGACAGCGGCGCGCATACCGGCAACGTCTCGGCGCCGATGCTGAAGGAAGCGGGCGCCCGCCTGGTCATCCTCGGCCATTCCGAGCGCCGCGCCGACCAGGCGGAGGGCGACGATCTCGTCCGGGCCAAGGCCGAGACGGCGCTCCGTCACGGGCTGCTGGCCATCGTTTGCGTCGGCGAAAGCGAGGCGGAGCGCGAAGCCGGGCAGGCCGTGGAACGGGTCAAGGCCCAGCTCGCCGGCTCGATCCCGGAGCTTTCCGGCGAGGCGGAGCTGGTCGTCGCCTACGAGCCGATCTGGGCGATCGGCACCGGCCGAACCGCCACTCCCGCGGACGTCGCTCAGATTCACGGCTCCATCCGCGAAGCGCTGGTGGACCGCTTCGGCGACGCCGGCGGTCGGATCCGGATCCTCTACGGCGGTTCCGTCAATGCCGGCAACGCGGCCGAATTGTTCGCCGTCGACGATGTCGACGGTGCCCTGGTCGGCGGCGCCAGCCTCACCGCCGCCCAGTTCGTTCCGATCATCGAAGCGGCGGCGAGGAGTTGAAGCGGGACGCCCGATCGCCTAAGTCGCGCTCAAACCCGTCGTCCCG
>DASWLY010000102.1:0-3106 GCA_036400035.1 Allosphingosinicella sp. | reverse complement strand
TCGGATCACGGACGACTGGGTTCCTGGATTCCGGCTTTCGCCGGAGTGACGGGGGCCCGCCCTGCTCCCCTTCACCCTGAGCTCGCTCGTGAACCAGCTCCCCGCCGCGCGAGGCAGCTCAACGCCAGAGGCCGACACGAGTTCAGCATTGATGTTCGCTTTTGTTCTATTCGATTGACAACCGAACGCATCATGAACATGATGGAGTTTCAGTCCTGTATCGGACCGACATGGATCAAATTGGCACAACGAGCGTTGGGCGGTTGTGGATAAGTTAGGGGATAAGCTGTGATTTACTTGGCTGCCGCGCTCTTCTTCACCCTCGCTTTGCTCGCCGCTCTGATGGCGATCCACGTGACGGTGCGGCTCCATTGGCCCGAAATCCTGCTCGCCCTTCGCGGCGAGCTGGGTGCTACGCCGCAGGCGCGGGCGGCTCCGGCCGGTTCAGGTCGGCGGCACGCTGCCCTTTGACCTTCGCGTAGCTCGCGATACTTACCGGGATCATTAGAGCGTAGAGCAAGGCGGCCACGCTCAGCGTCGGGAAAGGCGCCGAGATCAAAGCCGCGAACACCAGAGCGATTACCACCAGAGCGCCGAGCCTGACATGGCTTCGCAGCCGCATCGAGCCCCACGAGAAGGTGGCGAGGTTCGAGATCATCAGGAACCCGACCACCGCCGCCCACGGCGCCGCGAGCCAGGGTTCGCGAAGCAGCGGCTCTTCCGTCCACGACCACAGATAGACCGGCAGAAGCACCAGCCCCGCCCCCGCGGGCGCCGGCACTCCGGTCAGGAAGCCGGCCGATTTATGGGGCTGCTCGACCGCGTCGATATTGGCGTTGAAGCGGGCGAGGCGGAGCGCCGCGCAAACCGCATAAGCGAGCAGGAACAGCCAGCCGTAGCGGTTCCAGCGCTCGAGATCCGGCCCCAGCCCGGCCAGCGGCTGAAGCACCCACAAATAGAGGATGATCGCCGGGGCGACTCCGAAGGCGGTGACGTCCGACAGCGAGTCGAGCTCGGCGCCGAACCGGCTCTGGCCGTTGAGCAGCCGGGCGATCCGCCCGTCCAGCCCGTCGAGTATCGCGGCCAGCACGACGGCGCCGACCGCCTTGTCCCACTCGCCGCCGATGGCGAATCGGATCCCGAACAGCCCGGAGCAGAGCGCCATCGCCGTCACCGCATTGGGGACGATCGTGCGGAGCGGGATCCCGCGGCGCGGCCGGTCTCCCCGCCCCGGCGCCTTCACTGCGCGACGCCCTCCAGCGCCTCGGACACTCCGGCCCGGGCGACGATCGTCTCGCCGGCGATGGTGCGCTGGCCGAGCAGCACCTGCGACGACGTGCCGGCCGGGAGGTAGACGTCCACCCTGCTGCCGAACCGGATCAGCCCGACCCGCTGCCCCGCCGCGACGTAATCGCCCGCCTTGACCCAAGGCACGATCCGGCGGGCGACGAGCCCGGCGATCTGGGTGAAGCCGATCCTGAGGCCGTCGCGGCCCTCGACCAGGAAATGCTGGCGCTCATTGTCCTCGCTCGCCTTGTCAAGATCGGCATTGAGGAACTTGCCGGCGATGTAGACGACCCGCTTGATCTCGCCCCCGATCGGCGACCGGTTGATGTGGACGTCGAACACCGACATGAAGATCGAGACCCGAAGGCACGGGCCGGGCGGCAAGCCGTCGTCGCCGACAAGCTCGGGCGGCGCCGGCACCGTCGCGATCATCGTCACCATCCCGTCGGCCGGAGCGACGATCAGGCCGTCGCCCTTGGGCGTCGTCCGGATCGGGTCGCGGAAGAAGGCGGCGACCCACAAGGTGATCCCGGCGAAGACCCAGCCGAGGACCTCCCACTCGACCACCACCCAGAAAAAGAGCGTGATCGCCGCGGCGATGACGACGAACTTGCGGCCTTCCGGATGGACGGCGGGCATTCGGTAGCGGACGTTGGTGGTGACCAGGTCCGGTTTTTCGAGGGAGGTCATGGCCTCGGCCTTTAAGCCGCGGCGCCTCGCGTTACAACCGTCGCCCCAGAAGGCTGGGGCCCCAGGGGGTGAAGAGCGCCGCGCCTTTCACCCGTCGGGATCCCAGCCTTCGCCGTGATGACGGTCCTCCGGTTGATTAGCGCCCGATCCCCGCCTAGAGCCGCCCGACATCCTTACATCCAAGGGAAAGCACGGCCGCATATGGCGAAGATCAAGGTGAAGAACCCGCTCGTCGAACTGGACGGCGACGAGATGACCCGCATCATCTGGCAATGGATCCGCGAGCGGCTGATCCTCCCCTATCTCGACATCGAGCTTCTCTATTTCGATCTCGGAATGGAGCATCGCGACGCGACGGACGATCGGGTGACGGTGGAATCCGCCGAGGCGATCAAGAAGCACGGCGTCGGCGTAAAATGCGCGACGATCACGCCCGACGAGGCCCGGGTCGAGGAATTCGGCCTCAAGAAGATGTGGAAATCGCCCAACGGCACGATCCGCAACATCCTGGGCGGAGTCGTCTTCCGCGAGCCGATCGTGATCGAGAACGTGCCCCGCCTGATCCCGGGCTGGACCGATCCGATCGTCGTCGGCCGCCACGCCTTCGGCGACCAGTACAAGGCGACCGACTTCCGGGTCCCCGGCCCCGGCAAGCTCACCATCAAATGGCAGGGCGAGGACGGGCAGGAGATCGAGCACGAGATATTCGACTTCCCCTCGGCGGGCGTCGCCATGGGCATGTACAATCTCGACGATTCGATCCGCGACTTCGCCCGCGCCTGCTTCAATTTCGGCTTGGGCCGGAGCTGGCCGGTCTACCTCTCGACCAAGAACACCATCCTCAAGGCCTATGACGGCCGCTTCAAGGACATCTTCCAGGAGATTTTCGAGAGCGAGTTCAAGCCGCAATTCGACGCCGCGGGCACCGAATACCAGCACCGCCTGATCGACGACCTGGTCGCCTCGGCGCTCAAGTGGAGCGGCAAGTTCGTCTGGGCCTGCAAGAATTATGACGGCGACGTGCAGTCGGACCAAGTCGCACAGGGCTTTGGCTCGCTCGGCTTGATGACCTCGGTTTTGACGACGCCTGACGGCAAGACGGTCGAGGCAGAAGCGGCGCACGGTACCG
>DASWLY010000101.1:0-8950 GCA_036400035.1 Allosphingosinicella sp. | reverse complement strand
GGGCGTGGGCCGGATCGACGAGGTCTACAGGCAGATGGCGGACGTCAAGGTCACCGACCGCAGCCTCGTCTGGAACACCGACCTCGTCGAGACGATGGAGCTCGACAACCTCATCGCCCAGGCGGTGGTGACGATGCACTCGGCCGCCAACCGCAAGGAAAGCCGCGGCGCCCACATGCACGAGGACTATCCGAACCGCGACGACGTGAACTGGATGAAGCACACGGCGAGCTGGTTCGACGGCTGGGGCGGCCAGGGGGGCCAGGTGCGCATCGTTTACCGGCCGGTGCTTGAGTACACGCTGACCGACGAGATCCAGTACATCCAGCCCAAGGCGCGGGTTTACTGATAGGGGGCAGGGTCCGTCATCCCGGCGAAAGCCGGGACCTGGTGGAGACGTCTGCGACTTCTCGTCCTGAGGTCCCGGCTTCCGCCGGGATGACGGTCAGGCCGCTACCGCCTCCAGAGCGGCACGCACCCGCGCCATGTCCTCGGCGAAGCTTCGCCGCAGCGCCTCCTCTCCCAGCCCCGCCCGTTCCACCACCATCGGCATCGACAGGCCGATACGCAGGGTGGCGCCCCAGTTGCCGTCGTCCAGCTTCACGCACTTGACCGGCTGGCCGAGGCGGACGCCGTGGGCGAGCATGGCCTGGTGCCAGCGGGTGGAGTCCTCGAACGTGGCGCCGCCGGCGAATTCGCTGAGGTCGAGCGTCGAGAGGGTGCGCATCTCGATCGGGTGGGTGTCGGCGGTCTCCTTTTCGCCCGGCGGGTAGGGCGCGACCCGGTGGGCGGGGGTCTTCTCGATGATCTCCTCGCGCACCGCCTGGTGGAAGCTCAGGATGACTCGGGTGACTTCCTCGACGCGGAGGCGCTGGAATCGCTCGAGCTCGAAGATCGAGGCTTCGAGGCGGAGGAGCAGGCCGCGGTTGGCGCCGTCCTCCAGGGCCTCGGCGCCCGGCCAGCCGCCCGGCCATTCGCCGCGGCGGAAGATGGTGGCGAGGCCGTGGGCGAGCGGCTGCGCCGCCTCCCGGAAACGCCGCGGCACCAGGGCGAAGCCGCTGAACGGCGGGCCGCCCATGAACTTGGAGCCGGTGACGAAGACGATCGCGCCCCTCGCCAGATAGGCGGCGATGGCGGGGCTGGTGATCCGCGCCTGGCAGGCGTCGACCACGAATGTGACGGAATCGCCATGAATGTGGTGGAGTCGATCGAGATCGCCCAGGTTCGGGAGGATGAGCCCGGTCTTGGAGCCGTGGACGACATGGACGAGGACGTGGCGCTCCGCCGCCTCGGCTGCGCGGATCGCGCCCTCCATCTTCGCCGCGATCTCCGCCGAGGGGCGGGCCCGGCCATGATCGTCGCGGACGGGCACGTCGATCATCTCGACATGGGTCTCGCCCACGCCCGGAACGGGGTCGCCGGGGATCGTGCTCACGCCCAGCGCCGTTTCCCGGGCGAAATAGCGGCCGAAGGCGGAGTGGATGCAGCCGCTCCCGACCTCGTCGGCGCCGAGCAGGATGTTGTGGGTGCCGCCGCTTGCCCGTCCGGCGGCGCAGGCGAGGGCGACATATTCGAGATCGGTTCCGGAGGGCGCGAAGACGATGTCGACTTCGCCGGGAACGGCATAGGCTTCGCGGATCAGGCCGCGCAGCTTCTCGAGGCGGTGGGCGTAATCGGGGCCGGAAAGGTCCGGGCCCATCTTCGCCAGGAGCGCCTCGACATGGGCGAAGGCCTCGGCCGAGATGTCGTTGGCCGTCGAGGAGGCGTAAGCGAGCACCGCGCTCGGCCGCGGCGCCGAATGGTAGCGGTTGAGGCCGGAATCCGGGCGCAGGACGATGCGGGCGTCGCCGCCCGTCGTCATCGCTTGCGCCGCGTTGCTTAGGGCGGGGGGAGAGGCGGTCACCGGGTTACGCTCTTGGCCTTCGGTTGCGGCGGCACTATGTCCGCCGCGCCCCCTCCCTGAAAGGCGAAGTCCCGCGTGTCAAACATCCGCCCGCTCACCATTCCCCTGGAAGCCAGGGAGCGGCTTCGAATCCTGTTCATCGCCAAGCACGCTTTGTGGGAGGGCGGGCTCCACCCGGAGGACGGCAACCACGCCCTCTACCATGTCGAGGTGCGGGAGATTCTGAAGGGGCTCGGGCTCAACCTCGATCTCGCCAACCGCTACGAGGCCCTGTTCGACAAGCCGCGGGTCGACTTCGTCTTCCCGCTGCTCAACCGCGGCGGCTTCCTCAACAGCGAGATGATGCTGCCCTTGCTGTGCACCCGGCACGGCATCCCTTTCCTCGGCGCGAGCCCCATCCTTCGCGGAATGTCGGACGACAAGCACCTGACCAAGATGGCGGTGGCCGCGGCCGGCATCCCGACGGCGCCCTGGGCGATCTATCGCCGCGGCGCCCCGGTCGAGCGGGCGCGCTGCCCCGAGGGCGAGCGGATGGTGATCAAGCCCAACGCCTCCTCCGCGAGCTGGGGGGTGCAGGACGCGCACGACTGGGCGGGGGTCGAGGCGGCGATCGCCAGCATCCATTCCGAAGGCCATGACGCGATCGTCGAGCCCTTCCTCAACGGCAGCGACGTCGAGGTGCCGGTGATCACCATCGACGGCGAGCCGGTGATCATGCCGATGATGCTGTTCGAGCAGGCCGATCCCTCCCACCTTCGAACCTATTACGAGAAGCGCGACCTCGTCGACCGGAGCCAGAAATACCAGCTGGTCGAGTTCGACGACAAGGAATGGATGCCGGTGATCGCCGATTACACGCGGCGCATCGCCGAGGAGTTCCGCCCCTTCGACTATGGCCGCTACGAGTTCCGCTTCGACCGCGACAGCGGCAAGGTCGTGTTCCTCGAGGTCAACCTCAACGCCAACCTCTGGTCCCAGAAGGTCTACGGCCGCTCGGCGGCGCTGGCCGGCCTGAGCCAGGAGCAGCTGATCGAGACCATCCTGGCGGAGAGCCTGAGGCGGCACGGGCTGCTTTCGGGCGAAGCCCCATAAGCTTTGCCCGTGGGCAAGGCCGCAATAGGTTCGCACAAAGGCACAAAGGCACAAAGGCACAAAGCGCTGGAGCGGGCGTTTTCGGACGTACGCATAACGCCGCCTGGACGCGGACTCTTCGTGCCTTTGTGCCTTTGTGCGAATAAAATCAGATCCTCGTCCGCGCAGGAGTGTTGACGAATTGCGCTGACGCGCCGGGGCAGGATGGTCGCGGGTGGTTGAGCCGGCGGGCTTGAGCTCTTAAGTGGGCGCCAGCAAAGGATTGGAAGATGGCCGAATTCACCCTCCCGAAGAACAGCGTCATCAAGGGCAAGGGGCGCTCCTTCACGGATCCGGCCGGGCCGGGCCGGACCCGGAAGTTCAAGATCTACCGCTACGATCCCGATTCGGGCGAGAATCCGCGCTACGACACCTATGAGCTCAATCTCGACTCGACCGGGCCGATGGTTCTGGATGCGCTGCTCAGGATCAAGAACGACATCGATCCGACCCTGACCTTCCGCCGCTCGTGCCGTGAGGGGATTTGCGGGTCCTGCTCAATGAACATGAACGGCCGCAACGGCCTCGCCTGCACCACCGCGATCGAGGATTACAAGGGCGAGATCCGGATCACTCCGCTTCCGCACATGGACGTGATCAAGGACCTGGTGCCGGACTTCACCCACTTCTTCGCCCAATATGCGGCGATCGAGCCCTGGCTGAAGACGAAGACCCCGGACCCGTCGGGCAAGGAAAGGCTTCAGTCGCCGGAGGACCGGGCCAAGCTGGACGGCCTCTACGAGTGCATATTGTGCGCCTGCTGCTCCTCCTCCTGCCCGAGCTATTGGTGGAATTCGGACAAGTTCCTGGGCCCCGCGATCCTCCTCCAGGCCTATCGCTGGCTCGCCGACAGCCGCGACGAGATGGCCGGCGAGCGGCTCGACGAGCTCGAGGACCCGTTCCGGCTCTACCGCTGCCACACGATCATGAACTGCGCCAACGTCTGCCCCAAGGGGCTGAACCCGGCCAAGGCGATCGCGGAGACCAAGAAGCTGCTGGTGGAGCGCGCGGTTTGACGGCCGGTCCAGGGCAGGGCTCATGCCTTGCCCGTCATCCCGGCGGAAGCCGGGATCCCAGGACAAGAAGTCTCGGCGGGTCTCGACGAGATCCCGGCTTTCGCCGGGATGACGGTATTTGCCGATGACCGAGCGCCGCCTCCACCTCTTATCCGCCACCATCCCGATCTCCGTCATCCCGGCGAAAGCCGGGATCTCAGGACGAGAAGTCTCGGCGGGTCTCGACGAGATCCCGGCTTTCTCCGGGATGACGGTATTTAGCCGATGACCGAGCGCCGCCTCCACCCCCTCATCCGCCACGAGCCGGACCCGGACCATCCCGGCTGGTGGACCTGGGACCTGCGGAGCGACGACAGCCGCTTCAACGCCACGATCGGCAAGCTGCTCGTCCGAGGCGAGGGGGAGGGCAAGGCGCGGTGCCGGATGTTTCCCGACATCGCGCAGAGCAACCTCGGCAACATCGTCCATGGCGGGGCGATCCTGACCTTCATCGACATGGCGATGTTCGCCGGCGGCTATGGCGCGGGGGCGAACCTGGGGCCTTCGGTGACTCTCGATCTCTCCGCCCAGTTCCTTTCCGGGGCCAAGCTCGGCCTGCCGCTCGATTGCTCGGTCGAGCTGCTTCGCGAGAGCAAGCGGCTGGCGGTGATGCGGGGCCTGGTCGAGCAGGAGGGGGAGATCGTCGCTTCCTGGTCGGGGACCTTGAGGAAGCTGTCGCGGTGAGCGCGGTCGCCGAACGCTACCGGGCGCTGGTCGGCGCCGGGGAGCTTCGGCCGGATCCGGATCAGGAGCAAGCGGTGGCGGTGCTCGACCGGATCGCCGCCGAGCTTGGGCCCGCGCCGAGAAAATCGCGCTGGGGGCGATTGTTCGGCAAGCCGCCCCCGCCGACGCGCGGGGCCTATTTGTGGGGCGGAGTCGGGCGCGGCAAATCGATGCTGATGGACCTCGCCTTCGAGGCCATCCCGGCGGAGCCGAAGCGGCGGGTCCACTTCCACGAATTCATGCTCGAGGTGCACGAGCGGCTCCGCTCGGAGCGGGCCAAGGAGGTGGGCGATCCGATTCCCCCGGTGGCGCGGGCGATCGCCCGGGAGGCGCGCCTCCTCGCCTTCGACGAGATGGTGATCAACAACGCCGCCGACGCGATGATCCTCTCGCGGCTCTTCGCGCAATTGCTCGAGGCCGGAGTGACGGTCGTCACCACCTCCAACCGGCCGCCGCGCGACCTTTACCTGGGCGGCCTGAATCGCGAGCTGTTCCTGCCCTTCATCGACCTCGTCGGGCGCGCGCTGGACGTGGTGCCGCTGAACGGCCCCACCGACTACCGGCTGGAGCGGCTCGGCGGCTTCCCGACCTGGTACGTGCCCAACGGCGAGGCGGCGACGAAGGCCCTCTCCGCCGCCTTCTTCCGGCTCACCGACTATCCGCCCGAAGACCGGGCCAACGTCCCTTCGGAGGATATCCCCGTCCCCGGCGGCCGAATCCTGCACGTGCCCAAGAGCCTCAAGGGGGTCGCGGTGTTCTCGTTCAAGCGCTTGTGCGGCGAGGCTCGGGGCGCCGCCGACTATCTCGCCGTCGCGCGCCGCTACCACAGCGTCATCCTCGTGGGGATTCCGGTGATGGGGCCGGACCGGCGCAACGAGGCGGCGCGCTTCGTTACCCTCATCGATGCCCTCTACGAGCATAAGGTGAAGCTGCTCGCCGCGGCGGACGCTCGGCCGGACGGGCTGTACCCCGCCGGCGACGGGGCCTTCGAGTTCCAGCGTACCGTGTCGCGGCTGATCGAGATGCAGTCGAAGGAGTATCTGGCGGCGGGGCACGGCGGGGAGGGGTAGGTTCTCGTCGCCCCAGCGAAGGCTGGGGCCCCGGCGGGTGAAGAACGCGACGGCCTTTCACCCCCTGGGGTCCCAGCCTTCGCTGGGACGACGGATCCCGTTGACGCTTCGGCCTTCGCGGTCCAGCCTCCGCGCCGTCCCAGCCGGAGCCTCCTGTCCATGCGCATTGCCTTCGCCCTCGCCGTCACCCTCCTCGCCTCCACCGCCCTGGAAGCCCAGCCCGCGCCCGACAGATGGGACGCCAAGGCGCGCGAGATCTTCGCCCGCTCGATCGAGATCCCCACCGTCCCCGGGCGGGGCCAGATGCCGGCGCAGGCGCAATATCTCGCCGACCAGTTCAAGGCGGGCGGCTTCCCGGAGGGCGATATCAAGATCATGCCCTACCGGGCCCGGCCCGGCGACGACACGGCGGCGCTGATCGTGCGCTGGCGGGCGGCCAGGCCTTCGGGCAAGAAGCCGATCCTGCTGCTGGCGCATATGGACGTGGTCGAGGCCCTCGCCGCCGACTGGTCGGCCGATCCGTTCAAGTTCCGCGAGGAAGGCGGCTATTTCTACGGTCGCGGTACCCTGGACAACAAAGCGGGCATGGTGGCGATCACCACCGCTTTGCTTCGCCTTCGCTCCGAAGGGTTCAGGCCGACCCGGGACCTGATCGTCTTCTTCACCGGCGACGAGGAGACGGAAGGGAAAGGCGCCGCGCTCGGCGCCAGGGAATGGCGGGAGTGGACGGATGCCGAGTTCGCGCTCAACTCCGATGCCGGCGGCGGCGCCTTCACCCGGGACGGACGCTCGCTGGGCTTCGGGATCCAGACCGCCGAGAAGACCTATCAGAGCTTCACCTTTTCGGCGAAGAACAAGGGCGGCCACAGCTCGCGGCCCCGTCCCGACAACGCCATCTACGACCTCGCCGGCGCCTTGAAGCGGCTCGAGGGGCACCGGTTCACGCCGATGCTGAACGAGACGACCCGCGCCTATTTCACCGAGCGGGCGAAGATGGAGACGGGCGCTCTGGGCGAAGCGATGCGCCGCTGGGTGGCCGATCCCGAGGACGGGGCGGCCGCCGATGCGATCGAGGCGAGCGAGCTCGAGGTAGGGACGACCCGCACCCGCTGCGTCGCCACCCGTCTGGAGGGCGGCCATGCCGACAACGCGTTGCCGCAGCTCGCCCGCGCCACGGTGAACTGCCGGATCATGCCCGGAATCGATCCGAAGGCGGTGGAAGCGGAGCTGAAGCGGGTCGCGGGCCCGGGCGTCGAGGTCGCGGTGAGCGACCCGGGCGTGCCCACGCCCGCCTCTCCGCTGCGCCCCGACGTGGTCCGCGCCTATACCGACGCGGTCCGCAAGCGCCATCCCGGAGCGGCGATCATCCCGAGCATGTCGACCGGTGCGACCGACGGGCTCTACTTCCGGGCGGCGGGCATCCCGGTCTACGGAGTCGACGGCAGCTGGGGCATCTCTCCCGACGACGAGCGCGCCCACGGCCGCGACGAAAGGCTGCCGGTCAAGGCGCTGTACGACGACGTCGACCATTGGGTGGACATGCTGAAGGCGCTGGCGGGGAAGTGACCTGCAACGTCATCCCAGCGAAGGCTGGGATCCCGGGGGGTGAAAGGCGCCGGCGTTCTTCACCCGCCGGGGCCCCAGCCTTCGCTGGGGCGACGGGCTCCTCCTACGACATCGCCCCAGCCAGCCGCTGGCCGCGGCCGGTGAGGCCGTAAAGGGGCTTGGGCGGAAAGGCGTCTTCGAGGCGGCGCTCGGCGATCCGGACCTCCAGCAGCTGCTTCAGGCCCAGCGAGAGCGAGCGCGGGCTGATCGGGCTGAGCTGCGCCTCGAGCCAGGAGAATTGCGCCCAGCGCCGGTCGAGGCGGGCGACCAAGGGCAGCGCCCAGCGGCCGAGCGCGGTCCCGTCGAGGCCGAGATGCCGCCGCTCCTCCGTCACCCGCTCGCACCAGGCGCCCACCGGGCGCCCCGCCTCGGTCAGCACATATTCCGGGCGAAGGGGGTGGCCGTGGCCGGGGTTGCGCATCAGCCAGCCCCTGCGGAGCAGCCGGTCGAGCACCCCGGAGAGCATGGACCGCGAGATGCCGAGGCGGGCGGCGAGGGCCGCGAAGCGGACGCCGTCCTCGCGGGCGGCCGAAGCGAGCAGCGGCACGAACCAGCGGCTGCCGACCAGCCAGCGAAGATCGTCCGGAGGGAGCATGGCCCGCTCATACTTGACCAAAAGGATAGTAGCTATAAAAATAGTACATCAACAGGAGGAATCATGGCTATTCGATTCGACGGCGGACTGACCTGCTCGATGGGCGTCAGCGATCTCGACCGCTCCATCGCCTGGTATCGCGACACGCTCGGCTTCGATCCGATCTACCGCCTGGAGGAAATCGCCTGGTGCGAGCTGAAGACGGGCGTGGAGCGGGTCAATCTCGGCCTCTCCGAGGTGGAGGAAGCCGGCGGCAAGGGCGGGGCGACGCTCACCTTCGGGGTCGAGGACATCGAAGCCGCCAAGGCGGAGCTCGATTCGCTCGGAGTCCGCCAGGACGGGCCGATCCGCGACATTCCGGGGCTGGTCAGGCTGCTCACCTTCTACGATCCCGACGATAATGCGCTGATGCTGTACGAGGATCTGCAGGGGAGGTGACCATCCCCGTCGTCCCGGCGAAAGCCGGGACCTCGGGCAGGAAAGGGCGCCGCGGCTAATCTCCACGAGATCCCGGCTTTCGCCGGGATGACGGGGAGGCACGGCGGGCCGCGGGCCGATCCGGGAGATTCCGGGGCTGGTGAGGCTGCTCACCTTCCACGATCCGGACGACAATGCGCCGATGCTGTACGAGGATCTGCAGGGGAGGTGACCCTCCCCGTCATCCCGGCGAAAGCCGGGACCTCGGGCAGGAAAGGGCGCCGCGGCTAATCTCCACGAGATCCCGGCTTTCGCCGGGATGACGGGGAGGCACGGCGTGCCGCGGGCCGATCCGGAGATTCCGGGGCTGGTGAGGCTGCTCACCTTCCACGATCCGGACGACAATGCGCCGATGCTGTACGAGGATCTGCAGGGAGGGTGACCATCCCCC
>DASWLY010000100.1:0-2433 GCA_036400035.1 Allosphingosinicella sp. | reverse complement strand
GTCGTTGCCGGCCCCGGTCTCGATCCGGTTGGCGGCCTCGTCGCCATAGACCGTGTCGTTGCCGCTGCCGGTGACGACATTCTCGATCCCCGAAAGAGCGTCGAGATTGCCGTGGCTGTCCCGGGCCTGGCGCGCGTCGATCACCTTGCCCGACACGCCGAACACCGCCGCCCCCTGAAGGTTGGCGATGATCGCCCCACCACCCGTCTCGCGGGAGTAATCGACGGTGTCGGTGCCCTCGCCGCCGTCCAGCCTGTCGTTGCCGCCACCCCCGACGAGACGGTCATCACCGCTGCCGCCGCGAAGGTCGTCATTGCCGCCGAGGCCGTAGAGCTGGTCGTTGCCGGAGCCGCCGTCGAGGACGTTGGCGCCCGCGTCGCCGGTGAGGATGTCGTCGCCGCTATTGTCGAAGACCGGCTCGTTGGCCGGCCGGAAGACGCGCGCGAAGGTTCCCCCCTCGTTGCTGTCCGACCCGGTCCAGATGACGACGATCGAGCCGTTGGCGAGGACCCCGACGTCGCTGTCGTCCCAGGTCCTCGGTGCGGCCTGGAATTGCGAACCCACCGGAGCTCCGGAAGAATCGAAGAGCCGGCCTTCCAGGCTGTCGAAGACGGTCGTGACCGAACCCTCGACTATCGTCCCCGCGATCATCGGCCAGGTGGCGACGAAGCCGCCGCCCGGATGGGCGGCGAAGCTGACGGTGCCGCTGTCGGAATAGTCGACATAGCCCGCGAGCACGACCGGACCCCCGATCGCGGCGCCGTCGGCTCCTATCGACTGCCCCATCACCGCCTGCTGGGTGAGGCCGGACTCGTCTTGGCTGACCAGCTCCCTCCAGCCGAGCAGGTAGCCGCCGCCGGCCAGGGCAAGCAGCGAGAGGGAGCCGGCGTCGGAGCCGAGCTCGACCGAGATCCCGGTGCCGACCGGCGCGTTGGTCGAATCGAAGAACTGGACCGTCGCTTGTCCGGGTGTCCCTTCATCGGCGATCCAGCTCGCTGCAAATCCGCCGTTCGGGGTGGCGACGAGGCCGATCGGAGTCGCGGACATTTGGTCGGTGACCATGAACTGTCCGCCGGACGCGGTTCCGTTCGAGTCGAACCGCTGGGCCTGGACCTTGCCCGGATAATCGGACCAGGCGATGACGAAGCCGCCCGTGTCGAGCTGGACCAGGACGGGCTCGTTTCCAATGTGAGACAGGCTTCCGGCGACCATCTCCGCGCCGGCCGGGTTGCCGGCAGAATCGTAGCGCTGCGCCCTGATGTTGATCATGGTGGTCGAGCTGTTGTGAACCTCACGGGTGAGGACGAACCCGCCGTCGGCGAGCGGCGCCACACTCAGGCCGGACAGCCATTTGTCCGCAATCACGATCTCGCCCGATCGCGGCTCCCCGGCCGAGTCGTAAAGGCGCAGCATAGTGGCTTGGGGCATCGGAGCGCCATCGTAAGCGAAATGGGCCCAGATCACCGCGAAGCCGCCGCCGGTCAGCGGGGTCACCGTGGCGCTGCTCTGCGATCCCGCCTCGTTGACGTTGACGAGCATTTCGTCGCCGGCCGAGAGCCTCTTTTCCTGCACGATGTCGGTGACGTCGAGGACGACGACCTCGTCATAGCTCTGGCCGTCTATGTCGGTGGCGCGGATCGTCAGGGTCGCCTGCGGCGCGGTCTCGAAGTCGAGCCGGGCGTTGTCGTCCACGACAAGCTGATCGCCGTCGATCCGAAAGGCGCCGCCGGTGCTGTCGGCGACGATCTGGTAGGTGAAGGCGCTGTTCAGCGCCCTGGATGCCGACAGGGTCGCGACGGAGACATTCTCTACAGCATTCTCGTTCAGGGTCGTGGCCGAGAGCGCGATGTCGGTGGCCGGAGCCGTCGAGGCCGTCAGGATCTGGGACATCGCGGCGAACCCGGAATGATCCTCCGCGCCGCTCGAATCCATCCACGCGAAGACGAGGTCGCCGGAAGGCAAGGCTGCCACCTTGGGGCTGAGCTGGTTGCCTTCGACGATGCTGCTCACCACGAACTCGGATCCGACCCGGCCGCCGGCGGAATCGAATATCTGGCCGAAGACGTTGCCCTCCAGGCCTTCATCGGGACCCTGCCAGGTGATGACGAATCCGCCCCCCGGAAGTGCGACGGCGTCCGGCACGCCCTGGTTGCCCGCAAGGGTCGTGTGGACGACGAATTCGGGTCCCGCTTTATTCCCGTTGAGATCGAAACGCTGCGCCCGGACATCCGTGCCGCGCCCGGCATCGCCGCTATATTGCATCCAGGTCACCACGAAGCCGTCGGCAAGCGCGGCGATGTTGGCCCGGCTGAAGCTCGAGCCGCTGATGCCGTTGACCTGGATCTCGGTCCCGACCTTGGCGCCGGCCGAGTCGAACAATTGAAGCCTCGTGGAGCCTACGGAGGAAAGGTCCCTGCTGATCCAGGCGACGGC
>DASWLY010000099.1:0-6839 GCA_036400035.1 Allosphingosinicella sp. | reverse complement strand
CTGCCGCCGCCCGCGCGCAGCCTGTTCGCGCGCATCGCCGCCCTAGTCGAGCGCAGCCTGTTCGGCGGCCGCGCCGTCGAGGCCACCGATTGGACCGAGGCGCGCGCCGCCTATGCGGATCTCGTCATGCCGGGGACCTGGCGGGGATGAGCGACATCGCCAGCGCGCCCGGCGCGCGCCCCGAGGGGGCTTTTCGGCCGGCGACGGTCCTTCTGATCGCGGCGATCGGAATCCTCGCTTTCGGAGCCATGCTGATCCTCGGCGCCTATGCGCCCGACCTGCGCTCGGGCCGCAACGGCGGGGCCCATGCCTTGTCGAACGCGGCCACCGGCTTCAGCGGCGTCGTCCAGCTTGCCGGGGCGACCGGCCGCAATCCGGTCATCCTTCGAAGCGAGACTCTGCTGGATACGGAGGATCTCGTCGTTCTGACTCCGGAAACCGGCGCCAAGGACATGACCGAAATCCTGGCGCGGCGCAGGGGAAAGGTGACCCTGGTGGTGATGCCGAAGTGGCAGACCGTCGCCGATCCCGCGCGCACCGGCTGGGTGCGGGCGCAGGGCCTGAGGCCCGCTTGGGATCCCGCGGGCACCCTCGCCCCGGACCACCCGCTCAAGGTGCAGCGCCACCGCGGCGGCGGAAGCGCGCTCAGGACCCTTCCCGGCCAGGCGCCGCCGGAGCTGCGATTCGCCGCTCCCGGCCCGCTCCAGACGGTCAGCGGTCCCGGCATCAAGCCGATCATCACGGACCGCTCCGGCCGGGCCGTCCTGGTCCAGGTCGGAGAAGATCCCCTGTACCTGCTCGCCGATCCGGACCTCCTGTCGAACCGCGGCATGGCCGACCGGCGCCAGGCGGCCGCGGCGCTGGCGATGCTCGATTATCTCAACTCGACCGGGGCCGGCTCGATCGTGTTCGACGTCACACTGAACGGCTTCGGTCAGACCCGAAGCCCGCTCAGGCTGATGTTCGATCCGCCTTTCCTGGCGGCGACCTTGGCGATCGCGGCCGCCTTGCTCCTCGCGGGCTGGCAGGCGATCGCCCGCTTCGGCGCTCCGCGCCGTCCCGAGCGGGCGATCGCGTTCGGCAAGGCGGCGCTGATCGACAACAGCGCGGCCCTCGTCCGCCAGGCGCGGCGGGAGGCGGCGCTGGGCGGCCGCTATGCCGAGATGATACGCGAAAAAGCGATGACGGTGTTCGCCGTGCCGGCCAAGCTGCGCGACTCCGCGATCGTCGACTATCTCGACAAGCTCGACGGACGCACGAGCTTCTCCGCGCTCGCCGCCGCCGCGGAGCAGGCTCGGGGCCGGGAAGAGCTGCTGGCGGCGGCACAGGCGCTGCATCGATGGCAATGGGAGAAAAAAGGGTGAGTGCAGGGCAAGTTCAGGCGCTGGCGGAGACGATCCGCGGCGAGGTGGCGAAGGCCGTGGTCGGCCAGGATGCCACGGTCGATCTGATGCTCGTCGCCCTGTTCGCGGGCGGCCACATCCTGCTCGAAGGGCCGCCGGGCACGGCGAAGACCCTGATCGCGCACAGCTTCGCTCGGGCGGTGGGGCTCGATTTCGGCCGGATCCAGTTCACCCCCGATCTGATGCCGGGCGACATCATCGGCGCCAACCTGTTCAACTTCCAGACCTCGACCTTCACCCTTACCCGCGGCCCGATCTTCACCGAATTGCTGCTTGCCGACGAGATCAACCGAACTCCGCCCAAGACCCAGGCGGCCTTGCTCGAGGCGATGCAGGAGCGGACCGTCACCATCGACGGCGAGAGCCTGGCCTTGAGCGAGCGGTTCATGGTGGTGGCGACCCAGAACCCGATCGAGCAGCAGGGTGTATATCCGCTCCCCGAGGCGCAGCTCGATCGCTTCCTGTTCAAGCAGACGGTCGATTACCCTTCCGCCGAGGAGGAAAGGCGGATCATCGCCACCCACGGCGCCCGCCAGGCGGTGATGGAGCCGGAGGGATGGGGGGTGGAGCGCAAGGCGGATGCGGCGGCGATCGGGACCGCGATGGAGACGGTGACCCGGGTGACGCTGGTCGACGAGGTGATCGACTATATCACGGCCCTGATCCGCGGAACGCGCGACGTCGCGGATCTCGAGACCGGCGCCTCGCCCCGAGCCGGCGCCATGCTCGCCGGCGCCGCCCGGGCCCGGGCCGCGATCGACGGGCGCGACTTCGTCATACCCGACGACGTCAAGGGCCTGGCGCCCGCTTTGCTGCGCCACCGGCTGATCCTCTCCCCTGCCGCCGAGATCAACGGCCGGGTGGTGGAGGATGTCGTCACCGACATCATCGAGACGATCGAGGCGCCGCGTTGATCTATCCGACGCGCTCGGCGGTGCTGGCGGCAGCGGCCGGGGTGCCGTTCACCCTGGTCGTCGCCGCGGCGATGCCCGAGCGTTGGTATGCCGGCCTCGCCTGGCCGGTCGCGGTGCTGATCCTGGCGCTGCTCGACGCGCTGACCGCGATCCGCTCCGCCGAGGCCGGGCTGGAGGTTCCCGGCACCGCCTATGTCGGGTCGACGGTGGAGGCGGTCGTGACCGTCACCCTCAAAGGCGCCCGGCTTCCCGCCCGGGCCGAGGTGGCGGTGGCGGCCAACGCGCTCGTCGCCCTGGACGATGACGGGCGGCTCTGGATCGAGCTCGAAGAGGGCAGGGGCGCCGCGCTGCTGCCGCTGGTCATGGCGCGGCGGGGAGTGGGGCGGATCGAGCAGATGTGGCTGCGCTGGCGCGGACCGCTCGGCCTCGCCTGGCGGCAAAAGCGGATCGACCTCGACTCCGCGATCCTGATCCTGCCCGACGTCCGCCCGGTGGAGGAGCGCGGCGCCCAGGTGTTCCAGCGCCACGCGCTGCAGGGGCTGATCGCCCAGATCAACCGCGGCGAGGGCACCGATTTCGACGCTCTGGTCGAATATCGGTCGGGCATGGACCGGCGAGCGATCGACTGGAAGCAGTCGGCCCGCCACCGCAAGCTTCACGCCAAGGAGTTCAGGAGCGAGCGCAACAACCAGATCGTCTTCGCCATCGACGGGGGCCGGCAGATGTCCGAACCGGTCGCCGGGCTGCCGCGGGTGGACCGCGCCGTCTCGGCGATGCTGCTCACCGGCTGGGTCGCGCTGAAGCTGGGCGACCGGGTGGCGCTTCACGCTTTCGACTCGCGGCCGCGAATCGCCAGCGGGCTGATCTCGGGCTCGGGCGCCTTTCCGGAGCTCCAGCGGCTCGCCGCCGCGATCGACTACAGCACGGAAGAGACCAACTACACCTTCGCCCTGACCACCCTCGCCACGCGCCTTACCCGGCGCTCGATGATCGTTCTGTTCACCGAGTTCACCGATCTCACCTCGGCCGACTTCATGGTCCGAGCCGCCCGCCGGATGGTCGAGACTCACCTGCTGCTGGTCGTCGTTCTTCGCGACGAGGAGCTGGAGACGATCGCCGACACCATGCCCGGCCGGCCCGAGGACGTCACCCGAGCGGTCACCGCCGCCGCTCTCATCCGCGACCGGCGGCTCGTCCTGACCCGGCTTCAGCATCTCGGGGTCCATGTCATCGAAAGCGAACATGACCGGGTCGGCGATCGGCTGGTCGCCGGCTACGTCGACCTCAAGCGGAGGAACCTGCTGTGACGGCCCGGAGCTCGGCGATCCTCGAAGCTCGGGCGGTCGTCCTCAACGCCAGCCGCTTCCGAGCCGCGCACGAAGGGGATTGGGAGCGGCTCGAGGGGCTGGTGACCCGGATGGAGAAAAAGTCGATCCGAGCCCTTTCCGACGAGGACATACTCGCTCTGCCACTGCTTTACCGGACGACCCTCTCGTCGCTCGCCGTCGCCCGCGACACTTCGCTGGACCGCGGGCTGATCCTCTATCTCGAGCAGCTCAGCACCCGCGCCTATTTCCAAATCTACGGCGTGCAGACCTCCGCCGCCCGGCAGCTCGGCCACTTCTTCGCGCGCGGCTGGCCGGAGGCGGTGCAGGGATTGTGGCGCGAGACTCTGGTCTGCGTGCTTCTCACCCTTGCCGCCGCGACGGTCGCCTTCCTTCTCGTCCGCGGCGATCCGAGCTGGTTCTTCGGCATCATTCCGGAATCGCTGGCGGCCGGCCGTGACCCTTCGGCCAGCGCCGAGGCGCTCCGCGCCACCTTATACGACCGCCAGGACAAGATGCTGGCGACGTTCGCGGCCTATCTTTTTACCCATAACAGCCAGATCGCGATCTTCTCCTTCGCGCTCGGCTTCGCCTTCGCCGTGCCGACGATCCTCCTCATCCTCTACAACGGACTGATGCTCGGCGCCTTCTTCGCCGTCTTCGCCGCCAAGGGGCTCGCCTTCAATCTCGGCGGCTGGCTCGCGATCCACGGAACGACCGAGCTGTTCGCGATCAACATCGCCGGCGCGGCCGGGCTTCGGATCGGCACCGCCATCGCCTTTCCGGGCCGGGATACCCGGACCGAATCCGCGGTTCGCGCCGGCCGCTCGGCGGCGCTCGCCATGGCGGGGGCGGTGGTGATGCTCGCGGTCGCGGGCCTGCTTGAGGGCATCGGCCGGCAAACCGTGGTCGACGACGCTTCGCGCTACCTGATCGGAACGGCGATGCTGGCCGGCTGGCTGGCCTATTTCTACATGCCGCGAAGGAGGCGCGATGCGCTGGCCGTCGCGCAATAGAGCCGCCGGCCCGAAGTCGCTTCGGCGCAGCTTCGTTACTCCCGAAGGCGTCGACCTCCAGCTCGAGCTCGGCTCCGCCGGCGCCCGCGCGGCGGCGTTCATGCTCGACGCGCTGATGATCCTGGTCATCCTCGTCACCGTCACCATCGCGCTCGCGTTCCTCGCGCTTGCGTCGCGGGCGGAATGGATCGCCATCCTGTGGCTGCTCGGCTTCTTCGTCCTGCGCAACGGCTGGTTCTCCCTTTTCGAGCTGGGAGGACGCGGGGCCACCCCGGGCAAGAGGCTGATGGGCCTTCGGGTCGTCGCCCGCGACGGCGCCCGGCTGACCGGCGGCGCCGTCATCGCCCGTAACGCGATGCGCGAGATCGAAATCTTCCTGCCCTTGTCCTTCCTCGCCCAGCAGACGGCCCAGGGGACCGCGGACGCGTTCCTGGTGATCTTCGCCCTGGTATGGAGCGGAATCTTCCTGTTCTTCCCCCTGTTCAACCGAGACCGTCTGCGCATCGGCGACCTCGTCGCGGGCACCTGGGTGGTCCGCTCCGTCGGCGCGGCGCTGGGCGCCGATCTCGTCCACGACGTCGAGCGGCCGCGCCGGACGTTCACCGAGGCCGCCCTCAACCTCTACGGGGTCTATGAATTGCAGACTCTGGAGGACGTGCTTCGCGGCGGCCGCGACGACGCGATCGCCACCGTCGCCCGCACCATCCGCGACAAGGCCGGGATCGACGAGTGGGGGAACGACCACGAGTTCCTCTCCGATTATTATGCCGCCCTGTGCGCCCGCCTGGAGGGCGGGCTGCTGGTCGGACGGCGGCGGGAGAACAAGTTCGAGCAGGCGCCGACCCGGCCCCGCTAAGCATGATCGCCCCGCGCTTAATCACTCCGTCATTGCGAGCGAAGGGAAGCAATCCGACGCGGCCTTCCGAGTCCCGCTGGATTGCCGCGTCGCTTCGCTCCTCGCAATGACCGGTCGGTGAAAGGATCTAGGCCCGCTTCCCGAGGCGGTGGAGGAGGTGGCGGACGGTGGCGCCGGTGATCGGGTCGCGCCAGTCGGGGGCAAGCTCGGCCAGCGGCTCGAGCACGAAGCGGCGGCGGCGATATTCGGGGTGGGGAACGATGAGCCCGTCGCCGCCCCACGCGCCCTTCGACCACAGGACGATGTCGAGATCGAGCACGCGCGGACCCCAGCGGCGGCCGCCCCGGCGGCCGAAGTCGCGCTCGACCTGCTTCAGGCGGGCGAGGAGGGCAGGGGGCTCGAGGTCGCTGTCGACCAGCGCCACGGCGTTCGCGAAGCCGCGCCCGGCCGGGCCGAGCGCCGGAGTCAGCCGCACGGTGGACAGCCGCTCCGCTCCGATCGTGGCGGCGGCGGCGCGCACGGTCGCGGCCGGCGAGCCGTGGCGGCCGCGGCGGTTGGAGCCGAGGGCGATCGCATAGCTTGTCAGCGCCATCGGCTGCGCCCTAGACGCTCATCATGCTCGCGACCATCTCTCCCGTCCCCGCGCTGGAGGCGCCGCGCGACTGCCCCTTGTGCCCGCGCCTGGTCGGCTTCCGTGAGGCCCTTCGCGAGGAGCATCCGGACTGGTGGAACTCGCCCGTCCCGCATTTCGGAGATTCCGGGGCCTGGCTGGCCATTTGCGGCCTGGCTCCGGGCAAGCAGGGCGCCAACCGCACCGGCCGGCCGTTCACCGGGGATTTCGCGGGCTTGCTGCTCTACGAGACCCTGCTCAAATTCGGTCTCGCCCAAGGGTCCTACGAGGAGCGGCCCGACGACGGGCTTCGGCTGAACGGGGTCGCGATCGTCAATTCGGTCAAATGCGTCCCACCCCAGAACAAGCCCACGCCCGACGAGATCGCCACTTGCACGCGCGCTTTCTTCCAGCCCTCGCTGGCGGCTCTCTCGAACGTGCGAGTGCTGGTCGCCCTCGGCCAGATCGCCCACAATGCCGCGGTTCGCGCGGTCGGCGGGCGACTCTCCGCCTATCGCTTCGGCCATCTCGCCGAGCATCGCCTGCCCGACGGCCGCCTGCTCATCGATAGCTACCATTGCTCCCGCTACAACCAGAACACGAACCGCCTGACCCGGACGATGTTCGAGGAGGTGTTCGCGAGGGCGCTGGAGGTGGGCTAATCGCGCGGAAGGACCGTCATCCCGGCGAAAGCCGGGATCTCGTGGAGACCCGC
>DASWLY010000098.1:0-10121 GCA_036400035.1 Allosphingosinicella sp. | reverse complement strand
CTACCCCTCCGAGATGTGCCGGTGGCAGCGTTACGCCCATTTCGCCGCGCTCGCTCTGGCCCTGGTCTCGCTGGCCCTGCGGGGCGCCCCCGACCGCGGGCGGAGCTTCGTCTGGCTGGCCGCGCTCGCCATCCTCACCAGCGGCGGCATCGGCGCCTATCATGCCGGTGTCGAGGCCGGGGTGTTCGAAGGCTTCACCACCTGCGCCTCGACCGGCACGGCCGGCCTCAGCGGCGAGGACATGCTGAAGGAGATCATGGCCAAGCCGATCGTCCGCTGCGACGAGATCCAGTTCTCGTTCCTTGGAATATCGATGGCGGGATGGAATGCGATCCTTTCCATCGCTGCCGCGTTGTCGATATTGTGGTTGAGCCTCAATCGCCCCGGAGCGCGGCCGTGAAGGGCGCGAAAATGACGCAACCGCGCATGAGGGCGGTCGACACCGCCCCCGCTTTGCCGCGCTGGCGCCCCGGCGACGAGCGGCCGGACATTGAGTCGATGGTCCGCGTCGACCAGGCCGGCGAATATGGAGCGACCCGTATCTATAGCGGCCAGCTCGCCGTGCTCGGCTCGCACCCCGCCAGCCGCCCGATCGCCCGGATGAAGTCGCAGGAGGAAGAGCACCTCAGGACCTTCGACGAGATGATGATCGACCGCGGAGTCCGCCCGACCCTGCTCCAGCCGGCCTGGAACGTCGCCGGTCACGCCCTCGGCGCGGCGACCGCCCTGATGAGCCCGAGCGCCGCCATGGCCTGCACCGCCGCGGTCGAGACCGAGATCGACCGCCATTATGCCGATCAGCTGCGCGCGCTGGGCCACGACGAGCCGGACCTCGCCGACACGATCCGCCGCTTCCGCGACGAGGAGCTCGAGCATCGCGACACCGCCATCGCCGCCGGCGCCGAGGACGCTTTCGGCTATCCCTTATTGTCTTCCCTCATCCGCGCGGGCTGTCGTATCGCCATCGCGCTGTCGAAAAGGATCTGAACCGATGAAGCTTCTCGCCGCCGCCGCCGTTGCCGGGGCCGCCCTGCTCGCCTCCGCTCCCGCCGCCGCCCAGGGCGCCGCGGCCGAGCCCAAGGTCAGCACGATGATCGTCTACGGCGACGATCCCTGCCCGCCGAGCACCGACGACACGATCATCGTCTGCGGCCGCCAGCCGGAGAAGGAGCGCTACCGGATTCCCGCGCCTCTGCGCGGCGACCCCAACGATCCGGCCAGCCAGGCGTGGGCGACCCGCTCGCAGGCGCTCGAAGTCGCCGGCCGCTCCGGGATCGGCAGCTGCTCGCCGGTCGGACCGGGCGGCGCCAGCGGCTGCTTCAACCAGATCGTCCAGGCGGCCCGCGCCGAGCGCCGCGGCGACCCCAGCGTCAACTGGAACGCTCTGGTCGAGGCGGCGCGGCGCGAGCGGCTGAGCAAGATCGACGCCAAGGCCGAAGCCGACGAAGCCGACGCCAAGGCCGAAGAAGCGGCGCGGCCCCGGTAACCCCGGCCATCCGGCGGTGCTTCCCGTCATCCCGGCGAAAGCCGGGATCTCGTGGAGACCGCCGAGCCTTATCGACCTGAGATCCTGGCTTTCGCCGGGATGACGGTGTGGGGCTGAACCCCCGTGCCAGCCCAGGTCAGCGCGCTTTTTCCGATGCGATCCACGAATCCACCTGCGCCTCGAGCACGTCGAGCGGAACGCTGCCCTGGAGAAGCACCGAGTCGTGGAAGCGCCTCAGGTCGAACTTCGGGCCGAGCGCCTTTTCCGCCTTCGCCCGCAATTCCTTGATCCTCAGCTCGCCGATCTTGTAGCCCAGCGCCTGGCCGGGCCAGCTTATGTAGCGGTTCACCTCCGCATCGATATTGCCCTCGGTCAGAGCCGTATTCTCGCGCATGAAGGCGACCGCCTTGGCCTTGTCCCAGCCTTTCGAATGGATGCCCGTGTCGACCACCAGCCGGGCCGCCCGCCACGCCTGGTAGGAGAGCTGGCCCATCTTCTTCTCCGGCGTATCGTACAGTCCCATCTCCTCGCCGAGGCTCTCGGCATAGAGGCCCCAGCCTTCGGTGAAGGCGGTGAAGAAGGTGAAGTGGCGGCGGAAGGGCGGAAGCTCGACTTCCTGCTGAAGCGAGATCTGGTGGTGGTGCCCCGGCACCGCCTCGTGCAGGGTCAGCGCCGGAAGCTCCCAGAGTGGCCTCTGGTCGAGCTTCGAGGTGTTGACGTAATAGGTCCCGGCGAGGCCGCTCGCCGGCGAGCCCTGGCCGTAATAAGCGGTCGTCGTCCCCTCCGCGATCTCCGGCGGTATCTCCCGGACGCCGTAAGGGAGCCGCGGCAGCGTGCCGAAGAAGCCGGGCATCTTGCCGTCGACCGTCTTCGCCGTCGTCGCCGCCGCCTGCATCAGCTGCGCCGGAGTCGTCGCGTAATATTTCGGATTGGTCCGAAGCTCGCGGATGAAGGCCTCGCGGCCGGCGAAGCCGGCGGCCTTCGCCACCTTTTCCATCTCGGCCCGGATCCGCGCCGCCTCCCCGAGGCCGATCGAGTGGATCTGGTCGGCGGTGAGGTCGGTGGTCGTCTCCTGCCGAACCCGGAAGGCGTAATATTCGCGCCCGCCCGGCTGAGCCGAGATGCTGTCGGTTTTGGCGCATTTGGGGGCATAGGCGGTGCGGTAGAAAGCGAGGTGCTTGGCATAAGCCGGGTTGAGCACGTCGGCGACCAGCCGCCTGGCCCGCGCCTGCATCGCCGTCCATTCCGCTTCGGTGACGTCGCTTGGCCGCGCCCGGGCGAACGGCTCGTAGAAGCGGGACTTGGCCGGATCGTCGGCGATCACCCCGGCTATCCCTTTCTCGTAATTGCCGAGGACCGAGCAGGGCAGCACGAACCCGCCCCGCACCGCCTGGCTGGTGATGTCGAGCGCCGCGTCGTTCTGCTTCGGGTACAAGGCCAGCCGGGTGAGGTAGCTTTCGTAATCGGCCCTGGTCCTGAACGGCAGATTGTCCGCCAGCCCGGCGAAGCTCTGATGCCAGCCGGCATAGGTGGTGAACAGCATCACCCGCTGGCGGAAACGGTTCGCCTCGATCCCCTCCTCGAGCCCGCGCTTCAATATCGCCCGGTTGACCCGGTCCGACGGCGACAGCGCCTCGGCCGGAATCCGGTTCAGCCGCTCCAGGAAGCCGGCCGCCTCCCGAGCCTGCCGGTCGCGGGCCGCCAGGCTGATATCCTCGATCCGGTCGTCATGGTCGCGAACGCCGAGCGACGTCGCGTAGGTCGGGCTCTCGCGAAGCAGCCAGGCATAATGTTCGTCCAGAAGCCGCTTGAAATCGTCCGCCGGCGCCGCCGCGGCGGGCGCCGCCGCAAGCAAAGCCGCTCCGACCAGAAGCCAAATCCGCATTCGTCGCTCCTCGCTTTCGCCGCCTTACCCTAGCTGGGCGGCAACGATCCCGTCCACCGGGTGTTAGCCCCCCGTCATCCCGGCGAAAGCCGGGATCTCGGGGAGGCCCGCCGAGACTTCTCGACCCGAGATCCCGGCTTCCGCCGGGATGACGAGGCACCTAGGAGAGCCCGTTCATGAGCGACAATGTCTACAAGGTGATCGAAATAGTCGGCAGCTCCGCGACGAGCATCGAGGATGCGATTCAAGGCGCCATCGCCCGCGCCGCCTCCACCCTCCAGGACATCGGCTGGTTCGAGGTCAAGGAGACCCGCGGCCATGTCGAGGGCGGCAAGGTCGCCCATTACCAGGTGACCTTGAAGATCGGCTTCACGCTGCGCGACTAGCCGTCATCCCGGCGGAAGCCGGGATCTCGTGGAGACCCGCCGAGACTTCTTGTCCTGAGATCCCGGCTTTCGCCGGGATGACGCGGTCGTCGAAAAGGACTGGCGCCGCCGGAACGATCCGTTAGCTTCCGAGCGGTTCCGCCAGGGAAAGCCCATGACCGCCGCCGAAGCCACGCCCGAGCTCGACATCGCCGCCGACCGCGACGACCGCGCCTTCCTCGGCCACCCCAAGGGCCTCGCCTATCTCGCCTTCACCGAGGCCTGGGAGCGTTTCTCCTATTACGGCATGCAGGGGCTGCTCGTCCTCTATCTGGTCAATTACCTGCTCAAGCCGGAGAATATCCGCAACGTCGCGCTGTTCGAGCCGCTGCGCGCCCTGTACGGCGGGCTGGACGGCCAGCCGCTCGCCTCGGCCATAGTCGGCACCTATTTCGCTTCGGTCTATCTCACTCCGATCGCCGGCGGCTTCATCGCCGACCGCTTGATCGGCAAGCGGCGCGCCGTGTTGGTCGGTGCCGTCACCATGTCGGTGGGCCACTTCCTGATGGCCTTCGAGACGAGCTTTCTCTTCGCCTTGCTCTGCCTGATCCTCGGCAGCGGCATGCTCAAAGGCAATATCGCCAGCCAGGTCGGCGCCCTCTACAAGCCGGAGGACCTCAGGCGCGCCGACGCCTTCCAGATCTTCTATCTCGGCATCAACGCGGGCGTCATCGCCGCCCCGCTGATCGTGGGCACGCTCGGCGAGAAGATCGGCTGGCATTGGGGCTTCGGCGCGGCCGGTGTCGGCATGCTGGTCGCGACCGCCATCTACATCGCCGGCCAGAAGCATCTGCCGCCCGAGCATTTCGAGGCCCAGGGCCGCGCCGAGCGCGCCGCCGCGCCCAAGCTCACCCGCAAGGACTGGCTCGCCACCCTGGCGCTGATCCTGCTCATCCCGGTGATGGCCGTGGCGATCGTCCCCAACAACCAGATCTTCAACGCCTACCTGACCTGGGGCGATCAGCAGTTCGACCTCGTCTTCAGGGGCGAGAAGCTGCCGACCACCTGGCTCGTCACCCTCGACGCGATCGTCAGCGTCAGCTTCCTCGCCCTCGTCGCCCTCTTTTACCGCTGGTACGGCAAGCGCCGGAAGGAGCCGGACGAGCTCACCAAGATCATCATCGGCTCGGCTTTCTCGGTCGGCGGAATGCTCTGCCTGTTCCTCGCCGCCTCGACGACCCCGCCCGGCGAGAAGATCGGCCTTTTCTGGCCCGTCATGTTCCACGTCGTGAACTCGATCGGCTTCGCGCACATGCTTCCGGTCAGCCTCGCGCTCTTCGCCAAGCTCGCGCCCAAGGCCATCAACGCCACCGTGATCGGCCTCTATTACCTCGCCTTCTTCGCCGGCAACTCGCTGGTCGGCTGGGTCGGCGGCTATTATTCGACCATGCCGACGCCCCAGTTCTGGCTCCTCCACGCCGCCTTCGCCGCGGGGTCGGGCGCGGTGTTCGTCCTCTTCAAGCTGTTCGCGGGAAGGCACTTCGCCGACACCGAGCCGGGCGATCCGCTGCGGTGAACCCGTCATCCCGGCGAAAGCCGGGACGACGACCCGTCGATGACGGCCTCCATTGACTTTCGTTACGCCCCCGCCTATCGGCCCCTCCCCGCGTCCCTTCGGCGCGGGCACAGACGGAGCAATGCGTTGGAAAATCGCGACCTACATCGCCGATTTCGTCCCGCCTCCGTCAGGCTGCTGCCCAAGCGCTAACCCGCTCGGCCGGCACCTGACCGGCGAGCACGAAATCCACTGAACCTTTTTGAAGAACGGCTCCGGCCGCGCCTCGGTGCGCGCCCGCGGCCGAATGGATTTGTCATGGGCGAGAAGCTTCTGGCGCAGCGCATCCTGGCGCTGCTCCGCGACACGGTTGGACGGCAGAGCAAGGAAGGACTGGCGGCGCTCGAGTGGGCGTTCGACCAGCGCGACTGGCTGTGGCCGAGCCGTGCCTGGGCCGATGAGTCCGCGCCGGCTTTGTTCGGCCGCCCGGGCGCGGGCGACACGATCGACTGGATCAGCCTGCCGCGCCTCGTCGCCGCAATCGACACCGACGAGCCCGAGCCTTCGCTGCTGGCCGGCGTTCGCGCCGCCGCGGACCTGCTCGATCTTGGCGAGTTCGACCGGGCGCTGCTGGCGGCCGTCGCCGCCTTCGAGCGGCTCGGGCGATTGTCTTCGCTGCGCATGCGCCTGGCCGGCGCCGGCGCCGAGGTCAGCACGCTGCTCGCCCGGCTCGCGGGCGCTCCGCCGGCCGAGGCGGCGGTGCGCGTGCGCCGTTCCGAGGCGCTGTCGCTCGGCCTGCTCTGGCTCGGTCACGATGCCGGCTACGGCTCGAGCGAGCTCCAGCTCCAGTGGCGCTTCGGTCGGGTCCTCGATGAGGGCCTGGTGGACGAGACTCGCCTGATCGACGCACTGGCCGGAGTGCGCCAGCCGGCGTCGCTTGGGCGCGACGACTTCGCCGAGCACCGGGAAGCCGTCGACCTGCTGGTCCGGCTGCTCAAGGGCGCGCTCGCGAACCGTGCATGCGGGGTGAGCCTGCTCATCCACGGCCCGCCGGGCACCGGCAAGACCGAGCTTGCGCGCACCCTCGCCGCCGAGGTGGGGGCGAGCCTGTTCGCGATCGGCGAGGCTGACGTGGACGGCGAGGAGCCGTCCCGCTCCGAGCGTCTGCATGCGCTGAAACGCGCGCAGCGCCTGCTCGCGCGCCGCGGCGGAAGCCTGCTCCTCTTCGACGAGATGGAGGATCTGTTCGCCGAGGCGTGCTGGTCCGCCGGCGGTGGCCGCCGCTCGGGATCCAAGATCTACGTCAACCGACTGCTCGAGGAGGGGGCGGTGCCGGTGATCTGGACGTCGAACTCGCTCGCCGGGATCGATCCCGCGCACCTGCGGCGGATGAGCTTCGTCCTTCGGATGGACCATCCGTCGGCCGCGGCGCGCACCCGGATCGCCGCCCGCGCGGCCGAGGCGGAGGGTGCCGGCGAGGCGGCGACCGGGCTCGGCCCACTGCTCGCACGCGAGGCGGAAAGCGCCAGCGTGGCCCGGGTCGCGCTTCGCGCCGCCTCGTTGGCCGGCGGCGCGGCTGCGGACGCGGAGGCGGCGGCCCGGTCGCTGCTCCTCGGCCTTCGCGGCGGCCGTTCGCTTGCCCCGGCGCCTTCGGGAGCCACGCTCGACCTCGCGCTCTACGAGGCCGACGTTGAGATCGCGCCGTTGATGGAGCGGCTTTCGGCGCCGGGCACGGCGGCCGATTTCTCGCTCCTGCTCACCGGCCCGCCCGGGACCGGGAAGACCGCGCTCGCCGCCCATCTGGCGGACCGCCTCGACCGCCCACTCAAGGTGAAGCGCGCCTCCGACCTGCTTTCCAAATGGGTCGGCGGGACGGAGGCCAACATCGCCGAGGCCTTCGCCGAAGCCCGGGACCAGGGGGCGGTGCTGCTGTTCGACGAGGCGGATTCGCTCCTCCTCGACCGAGGCGACGCTCAGCGCTCATGGGAGATCACGCAGGTGAACGAGATGCTCACCTGGATGGACTCCCACCCGCTCCCCTTCGTCGCGGCGACCAACTTCGCCCGCAGGCTCGACCCGGCGGCGCTCCGGCGCTTCGTCTTCAAGATCGAGCTCCAGCCGCTGTCGGAGCAGTCCGCGGCGCGCGCCTTCGGGCGCTTCTTCGGCAAGCCCGCACCCGCCGGCCTGGCGGAGGTGGGCGGCCTGACCCCCGGCGACTTCGCCGTGGTGAAGCGCCAGCTCCACTATCGTCCCGAGGCGGAGGCGGGCGAGATCCTCGCCCTGCTCGAAGGCGAGGCGAAAGCGAAGCCGGAGCGCGTCGCCAAGGTGGGCTTCTAACTTGCCTCCCCATGCGCAGCATGGGGAGGCAGATGGCGGTCACGAAACCGTCATCTGCTTGTCATAAAGACGGGTCGATGACAGGCGCCCCGCCAGTCCCGAACCGCCCCGCCCTCTGGGCCGCCCTCTCCCATATGCGGATCGAGGAGCCCGGCACTGCCCGCCGCTTCGAGGAGGCGCTCGCCGAGGAGGAGGGCTGGCCGCTCGATTTCGCCGAGCGGGTCGCCGACGAATATCGCCGCTTCCTCTACCTCGCCGCCACCGCCGGCTTCGAGGTAACGCCTTCCCGGGCGGTCGACCAAGCCTGGCACCTTCACCTGGACTGTCCGCACTATCGCGAAGTTCTCTGCGGTCAGATCCTCCGGCGGCCGCTCGATCACCGGCCGGCGCTCGGCCTGCCCGGCGAAGAAGAGCGCCATCGCCGCCAGTATCGGGACACGCTGGCCCTCTACGAACGGGCCTTCCTGAAGCCGGCGCCGCCGGACATCTGGCCGGCGCCGATCTCCCCGGGCGAGCGGCAGGCCGAGGAGAGCCGGCGCCGCGGCCGCAAACTTGCCGGCGGCATCGCCGCCGGCACCGGACTCGCCGCGATCGCCGCTTATGCGATCGGCCAAATGTTGGCGGCCCTGTTTCTCGCCGTCGCCGCCGCGATCCTGGCCTTCGTTGGGAAACGCCTCCGTCGCCGAAAGGCCCGGTTGCGCGGCGGATCCGGCTGCGGCGGCAGCTGCGGTTCGGGCGGAGGCCTGAGCGGCGACTTCGACAGCGGGGCCGCCTCCTGCGGCAGCGGCGGTTGCGGCGGCGATTGACATCGCAACCCCTTCGTCCCGAGCCTGTCGAAGGCCTCCCTTCCCGCTCACGTGCAGGAAAGGGGCTTCGACAGGCTCGTCCCGGACGGGAACAAGGTCCGACCGATCAACGCTTCCACCGGTCGGGACGAAGGGTGGCGGAGGAACTCTCCCGCGCAGGAGAGCCCTCCACCATAAGCTCGAGCCTCGCCGCCACTAGGGCGAACGGGCCAAATCGCGAATTCACCATGTCCAAAGAGCCGCGCCGATCCCCTCACGAATCGGCGAATCGGACAGTCTCAAATGAATTCCTACATTGCAAGAACGAATTACGAACACCTCTTCGCTTGCATGTCAAGCTGTTGGAACATATTGGAAACTCAAATGTCCCAGATCGACCTCCAGCAGAAGCTCGCCATCCTCGCCGACGCGGCCAAGTACGACGCCTCCTGCGCCTCGTCGGGCACCGTGAAGCGCGACAGCCGCGGCGGCCCGAATGGCAAAGGCGGGATCGGCTCGACCGAGGGCATGGGCATCTGCCACGCCTACGCTCCGGACGGCCGCTGCATCTCGCTGCTCAAGATCCTGCTCACCAACAGCTGCATCTTCGACTGCCATTATTGCATCAACCGCAAGAGCTCGAACGTCCGCCGCGCGCGCTTCACGGCCGAGGAGGTCGTCCGCCTCACCCTCGCTTTCTACCGGCGCAACTACATCGAGGGCCTGTTCCTCTCCTCCGGGATCATCCGCTCGCCCGACTACACGATGGAGCAGGTCGTCGAAGTGGCTCGAAGCCTTCGCGAGGACCATGATTTCCGAGGCTACATCCACCTGAAGACCATCCCGGACGCCGACCCGGAGCTGGTCCGCCTGGCCGGGGTCCATGCCGACCGGGTCTCGATCAACGTCGAGCTCCCCACCGCCGCCGGCCTCGCCCGCCTTGCCCCGGAGAAGGACGGGATTCGGATCGAGCGGGCGATGAAGGACATGCGCGCCGCGATCGACGACGGCGCCGACTCGAAAAAGCGCTTTAAGTCCGCTCCGGCCTTCGCCCCCGCCGGCCAGTCGACCCAGATGATCGTCGGCGCCGACTCGGCCACCGACGCCGACATCGTCGTCAAGGCAAGCACCCTCTACGACCGCTTCCGCCTCCGCCGTGTCTATTATTCCGCTTTCTCGCCCATCCCCGACGCCTCGGCCGTCCTTCCGCTCAGGCGGCCGCCGCTGATGCGCGAGCATCGGCTCTACCAGTCGGATTGGCTGATGCGCTTCTACGGCTTTTCGCCGGCCGAGGTCGCGTCGGCGGCCGATCCGGCGGGCATGCTTCCGCTCGACATCGACCCCAAGCTCGCCTGGGCCCTCAAGTTCCGCGAAAGCTTCCCGGTCGACGTCAACCGGGCCCCTCGCGAGATGCTGCTTCGGGTGCCGGGTCTGGGCGTCAAGGCGGTGGACAAGCTGCTCGCCAGCCGCCGCTGGCGCCGCCTCCGTCTCGAGGACGTCGCCCGCCTCACCGCCTCGATCGCCAAGGTCAGGCCGTTCATCGAGGCGGAGGGGTGGCAGCCGACGATTCTGACGGATAAGGCGAATCTCAGCGCTTGGCTGAAACCGAAGGAAAATCAGCTCGAGCTGTTCGCCTAAGATGCCCATCTCCCTCTAGGGGAGAGGGAGGGGCCCGCGATGCGAAGCATCGTGGGAGGGTGAGGGCCCG
>DASWLY010000097.1:0-14490 GCA_036400035.1 Allosphingosinicella sp. | reverse complement strand
CGACCTCGTCGTCCTTCTCGCCCTTCAGCTCGGGGCCGTAGGGCATCCCCCGCCTCACGATCTGGGGAACGCCCGTGGTGACCGCCATGCCCGACAATAACTGGTCGCGCGGGTTCATCACCCGGACGTGCGACGAGACCGGGCAGGCGACTCCCCGCAGGTCCCCGGAGAAGCCGAAGCTCTCCTCGCAGCGTTCCGGCGCCGGCGCGTCGGGCGAGAGGCAGAGCGGCGTTCCGTCGCGCCACCGCCCCATGATCTTGGCGGCGAGAAGCTCGCGCGCCTGCTCCGGCGGCAGAGCGGGGAAGACGGCCGGGCCCTTGACGGTGAGGAAGCGCTCGAAAGTGGCGACGTCCTGGTAGATCCACCGGAAGACCAGGTAGCTCGAGTCCCGAAGCACCTGGGCGGCCGGCTCCCGGGCGGGGGCGCAGGGGAAGCGGTCGTCATAATGGCCGATGACGACGGAGCGGAAGTCGACCGGCCGCTCCGGGCTCGGAGCGCCTTCCCACGCCACCTTGCCGTTGGACAATCCGTCGACATAGCCGAAATGCAGCCGAGCGCCCTTGCCGCACGGCCCCGAACCGAGGAACGCGCCGTCGAGCCGCCCGCCCGAAGCGCGCGGGATCTTCTCGACGAGCCCGGCCGCCGCCGCTTCCTCCAGCATCTCCGCCGTCCCCGCCTCGAGCTGGGCCTGGCCGACGGCATGGATGTGGACGAAGCAGCTCACCTCCTCGCCCCGGAACCGCCCTTCCCACCAATGGGACGGAGCGCTCGCCCCGACGTCGCCGATCCGTTCCGCGTCCGGCGGCGATCGGAAGGTGCTCTCCAGCCTGGCGTAGACGTCCGGAGGAAGAAGCTGGGCCATCGCCTTCGCGGCGAAGCTGATATTGGCGACCCAGCCGTGCGCGGCCGTCGGCCTGTTGGTCCCGAACAGGATCAGCGGCCTCACCTCCTGGACGAAGCGGCGAAGCGCCCGGGCGTCGGGCGCCGAGAAGATGAGGTGCCGCACCAGCCGGTAGCCGGCGATGTTGCCGAGCACCATCCCCTGGAGATCGCCCGTATCGACCGTCATCGCCCTTTCCGATCTTATTTCCTCCTCGGATTCCCGAGGGGAGGGCTGAGCTATATCGACATTCCGGTCTGCCGCTCCAGTCCCCCTCTCCCCAAGGGGGAGAGGGCTGGGGTGAGGGGGTTCGGCGGCCGAGGCCGATCGCAGACGCCGAACCCCCTCTCCCAACCCTCTCCCCGCCGGGGAGAGGGATGACAAAAGCTCGAACCTGCCGAATGGCGATACAGCCAAAGCCACGCTTACCCTTTCGACCCCGCCCCCCCGGCCGCCGCGGTCAGGGCGGCAGCCGCTGCGTTGAGCGCGGCCGCGGCGGCATGGAGCGCCGCGGCGTTCGCCCCGCCGTTCCCCGCCGGGACGGGCCCCGCCGGGGCGGGAGCCGCCGGAGAGTCGCCGCCCGCCGGATTTTCGCTTTCGCCGCCCTTGCCGGCGAGCTCTTCCTCGATCTCGCGAACGCTCTTGCCGAAATAGCTGAACAGCCAGCCCTGCTCCTCGCGCCCGTCCGCCGAGCGGCCCAGCGCCTTGACGTTCAGATGCTTGCTCGCCTCGAAGAAGCTGTCCTGGTCGTTGAGATCGTCCCAGGCCGGAGCGCCTTCGGCAAGCTCGAAGATCGGCTTGAACACGTGCGGCAGCTCGCGCCGGAAGAATTCCGTATATTCCTCCGGGTCGCCGTCGAACTCGGTGATCACCTGCAGGAACTTGTCGTGGATGACGAGCACGCGCGCGAAATGCACGATCTTGGACTTGCGCAGCGCGCGGTCGATCTCGGGCTGGATATGGTCGGCGAAGAGCGCCTTGAGCTGCTGAAGCTTGGCAAGGGACTCGGGGTCCTGCTTGAGCGGGACGGTCATGTTCAAGGCTGTGATCATTGGTCGCTCCTTCTCTCGCCGAGCGGAGGCCCCGGCGGGAACGCCCAAGCCGCGCTGGCTTCCGATTTCGCCGGTTCCCTTCGGCGCGGCACCTGGCCACGCCCCCACCGGCTCAAAATCCCACCGGCTTTGGGCGAAGTCAATATCCGCATAAGGCGGACGGCCGTCATCCCGGCGAAAGCCGGGACCTCTGGACAAGAAGTCTCGATGGGCCTCCCCGAGATCCCGGCTTTCGCCGGGATGACGGGTTAGTTTGCCCCCTTCCTTGCCCTTTTCGCGCCGATCCTCAGCCTCAGCGCGTTCAATCGGATGAAGCCGGCCGCGTCGCGCTGGCTGTAGCTCGACGAGCCTTCCTCGAAGGTGACGAGGTCCTGGTCGTAGAGGGCGAGCGGGCTTGTCCGGCCGATCACCGTCGCATTGCCCTTGTACAGCTTCACCCGCACCGTCCCGGAGACATGCTCCTGGCTCTTGTCGATCAGCGCCTGCAGCATCTCGCGCTCGGGGCTGAACCAGAAGCCGTTGTAGATGAGGCTCGCGTAGCGCGGCATGATCTCGTCCTTGAGATGCGCCGCTCCGCCGTCGAGCGTGATCGATTCGATCCCGCGATGGGCGGCGAGCAGGATGGTGCCCCCCGGAGTCTCGTATACGCCGCGCGATTTCATGCCCACGAAGCGGTTTTCGACCAGATCGAGGCGGCCGATGCCGTTGTCGTGGCCGAGCTGGTTCAATCGGGTCAGCAAGGCTGCCGGCGACAGCGCCTCGCCGTCGATCGACACGGGATCGCCCGCCTCGAACCCGATCTCGATCACGCTCGCTTCGTCCGGCGCGTCCTCGGGCGAGAGGGTGCGCTGGTGGACATATTCCGGAGCCTCGACGGTCGGGTCCTCGAGCACCTTCCCCTCGGACGAGGAGTGGAGGAGGTTGGCGTCGATGGAGAAGGGGGATTCGCCGCGCTTGTCCTTCGAGATCGGGATCTGGTGCTTCTCGGCGAAGTCGATCAACTGCTCGCGGCTGGCATATTCCCATTCGCGCCACGGGGCGATGACCCGGATGTCGGGCTCGAGCGCATAATAGCCGAGCTCGAACCGGACCTGGTCGTTGCCCTTGCCGGTGGCGCCGTGGCAGACCGCGTCGGCGCCCACCGCCCGGGCGATCTCGATCTGGCGCTTGGCGATGAGCGGCCGCGCGATCGAGGTGCCGAGCAGATATTGCCCCTCGTACAGCGTGTTCGCCCGGAACATCGGGAAGACGTAGTCGCGGACGAACTCCTCGCGCAGATCCTCGATGAAGATGTTCTCCGGCCGGATGCCGAGCAGCTCCGCCTTGGCCCTCGCCGGCTCGACCTCCTCGCCCTGGCCGAGATCGGCGGTGAAGGTGACGACCTCGGCGCGGTATTCGGTCTGGAGCCATTTGAGGATGATCGACGTGTCGAGTCCGCCCGAATAAGCGAGCACGACCTTCTTGGGGGCGGGGAGGTTCATTTGGTCTTCATCCTCTGTCGTCCGGCGCAGGTGCGTCGCCCCAGCGAAGGCTGGGGCCCCGGGGGGTGAAGGGCGCGGATGCCTTTCACTCCCTGGGATGCCAGCCTTCGCTGGCATGACGGAGTCACGACGGCTCCTTCGCCATCTTGCTAAACTGGTTGGCCATGACGCCCGGGTCGACGCCGTCCTTCAACGCCACGAAAAGCGTGTCGTCGCCGCAGATCGTCCCCGCCACCTCGTCGAGCCTGGCCTGGTCGAGCGCGAGGCCGACGAGATGGGCGGAGCCGGGCGGAGTCCGCACGACGAGCAGATTGCCCGCCGCCTCGATCGACACCACCCATTCCGCCAGGATCCGCCGAAGCCGGCTCGCCGCCCAGTCGTTGTCGCCGATCTGGTCGGGAAGCGCATAGCTCAGCGCGCCGCCGCGCTTCACCTTGACGGCCCCCATCTGGTCGAGGTCGCGCGACACCGTCGCCTGAGTGACGGTGAAGCCCATCGCCCCGAGCCGGGCCGTCACCTCCTCCTGGCTTCCAAGCGGCTCCGCCCGGATCAGGTCGGCGATCGCCTTCTGGCGGCGGACTCGGGCGTCGGTCATGAACCCGTCGCCCCAGCGAAGGCTGGGGCCCCGGCGGGTGAAGAGCGCGGGTGCCTTTCACCCGCTGGGATCCCAGCCTTCGCTGGGATGACGTATTTCCTCACGGCCTCGCCCCCATCAGCCAGGCCAGCGCTCCGCGCGCCGTGTGCATCCGATTCTCCGCCTGAAGCCAGACCGCGCTTCGCGGCCCGTCGATCACCCCGGCGCTGACCTCCTCGCCGCGGCGGGCGGGGAGGCAGTGGAGGAAGCGGGCGCCCGGGCAGCGCTCCATCAGCGCCTCGTCCACCCGATAGTCGGCGAAGGCCCTTCCCCGGGCCTCGATCTCCGCGTCCTGCCCCATCGAGACCCAGACGTCGGTGTAGACGATGTCCGCGCCCTCCACGGCCTCGGCGGGATCGGCGAGCTGGGTCACCCCGTCGGGCGCTCCTCCCAGTCCATAGCCCTCGGGGCTCGCGATTCGCAGCTCCGCGCCGGCCAGCGCGCAGGCCTCGGCGAGCGAGCGGCAGACATTGTTGTCGCCGTCGCCGACATAGGCGATCCGGGCGCCCTCCAGCCGCCCGAGCAGCTGCCTGACCGTCAGCATATCCGCCAGCGCCTGAAGCGGGTGCGCCCGGTCGGAGAGCATGTTGAGCAGCGGCTTTCCGGTCGCCGCCGCCATCGCCTCGAGGTCGCGATGGTCCATGACCCGGGCGGCGATCGCCGCGTGATAGCAGGCCAGGGTCCGGGCCACGTCCTCAGCGCTCTCGCGGGTGCCGAGGCCGACCTCCTCCTTCTGGATATAGACGGGGTGGCCGCCGAGCTGGACAACGGCGATCTCCATCGAGTTGCGGGTTCGGGCGGAAGGCTTCTGGAAGACGAGCGCCACGCCCTTGCCGGCCAGCGGCAGCCCCAGATCGGGCAGCTCGGACAAAGCGAGGATCTCGTCCAGCCCCTCGCGGCCGAGATCGGCGACGGTCAGCAAGTGGGTCACCAGCTCTTCTCCCGCTTGACCATCGTCCCGATCCCTTCGTCGGTCAGAAGCTCGATCAGCAAGGCGTGCGGCACCCGTCCGTCGATGATGTGGGCGGTGCCCACCCCGGCGTCCACCGCGTCGGCGCAGGCGCGCAGCTTCGGGATCATCCCCGCGGACACGCTGTCATGCTCGATCCGGCCCCGAAGCTCCGCCGACGTCAGCCGGGGCACGAGGCTGGTCTCGTCGTTCACGTCCTCCAGCAGGCCCGGCGCCGCGGTCAAGTAGACGATCTTCTCCGCCCCCATCGCCACCGCGATCGCTCGCGCCGCTTCGTCGGCATTGACGTTGTAGGGCTGGCCGGTCTCGTCGGCTCCGATCGTCGAGACGACCGGGCTAAGTCCTTCGTCGAGCAGCCGGGAGAGCACCGAGGCCCGGACGTGGCTGACGTCGCCGACGAAGCCGAGCGAGGACTCCCGCGGAGTGACGGTGAGCAGCCCGGCATCCTCTCCCGACACGCCTACCGCGACGGGATCGTCGAGCGCCTCGCGGTTGATCGTCCCGACCAGGTCGCGGTTGATCTTGCCGACGAGCACCATCCGGACGATCTCGAGGGTTTCGGCGTCGGTGACCCTTAGGCCGTCGCGGAACTCCGGCTCCTTGCCGACCCGCCGCATCATCGCGTCCACCTGCGGCCCGCCGCCATGGACGAGAACGCAGCGCACTCCGACGCTCCTGAGCAGCAGGACGTCCTGCGCCAGCGCCCGGTCGAGCGCCTTGTCGATCGCCGCTCCGCCGAGCTTCACGACGACGGAGCGGCCGTGGAAGCGCTGGATGTAGGGCAAGGCCTGGACGAGGACCGCCGCGGTTTCCGTGGGGGACCTCATGGAACCGTCACCCCGGCGAAAGCCGGGGCCTCCTCGAGACCCGCTCCCGTCACCCCGGCGAAAGCACTCGTCACCCCGGCGAAAGCCGGGGTCTCGGGGAGACCCGCACTCGTCACCCCGGCGAAAGCCGGGGTCTCGTCGGGTGAAGAACACCGGCGCCTTTCACCCGACGAGGTCCCGGCTTCCGCCGGGACGACGGCTTTTCTCACCGCCTGCCTCATCACGGCCTTCCCTGCGACGGCGCTCATGAGGTCCTCGAATTCTCTTTGATGTAGCCGGGGCCGAGGTCGATTCCGATCACCCGCGCCCGCCCTTCGCCGAGGCCGAGCGCGACCTCGATCTCGATCCGCTCCTGCTTCATGTGCGCCGCCACCGCGTCGGGGTCGTGCTCGGCATTGGCGCCGCCGCGCGCGACGACCGTGCCTCCGTAAGCGACGAACGTCTTCTCCGTCTCGAAGGCGATCCCGGCCGATCCCGCCGCCGCCAGCAGCCGCCCCCAATACGGGTCGCCGCCATACCAGCTGCATTTGACGAGGTTGTTCTCGGCGATCCGCTTGGCGGCGATCCGGGCCTCGGCGTCGGAGGCGGCGCCGGTGACGGCGAGCGCCACCATCTTCGTCATCCCCTCGGCGTCGAGCGCCATCTGCTCGGTGAGGTCCTCGCACGCTTTGTGGACCGCGTCGGCGAACTCGGCCATGTCGGGCCGCCCGCGCCGCGCCGAGGCGAGCAGGATGGCGGTGTCGTTGGTCGAGGTGGCGCCGTCGACGTTCAGGGTGTTGAACGTCCGGTCCGAAGCGTCGCGAAGGATCCGGGTCATCTCCTCGGCCGTGACGTCGGCGTCGGTGGTGAGGAAGGCGAGCATCGTCGCCATGTTCGGAGCGATCATCCCGCACCCCTTGGCCATTCCGCCCAGCGTGAAGGTCGAGCCCTCGACCAGCGTCTCCTTGGGCTTGTGATCGGTGGTGAGGATCCCCCGCGCGGCATCGTGAGCGCCGTCGACCGAAAGCTTCTTCGCGATCTTGGGAGTGGCGCTCAGGATGACGTCCATCGGCAGCGGCGTTCCGATGATCCCCGTCGAGCAGACCAGGACATCCTCCTGCGCCACGTTGAGGGCCCGGGCCGCCGCCGCGCCCATCGCCTCCGCGTCGGCGAGCCCGGCGGGGCCGGTGCCGGCATTGGCGTTGCCGGAGTTGACGACGATCGCCGCCGCCCGGCCGCCATTCTCGGCCAGGCGCCGGCGGGAGAGGAGGACGGGGGGAGCGACGAACCGGTTCTGGGTGAACACCGCCGCCGCCGCGACCGCGCGGCGGTCCTCGGTGGCGACCAGGGCCATGTCGAACCGCCGCCGCTTGATCCCGGCATGGCAGCCCGCGGCGACGAAGCCCTGCGCGGCGGTGACGCTCATGGATAGACTCCCGCCACCGGCAGCCCCTCGGTCTCGGGGAGGCCGAGCATCAGATTGGCGCACTGGATCATCTGGCCCGCCGCGCCTTTGACGAGATTGTCGAGGGCGGCGATGGCCAGCACCCGGCCGGTGCGCGCGTCGTAGCGCGCGGTGAGGTGGACGGCGTTGGAGCCCGTCGTCCACTTCGTCGCCGGGGGGCGCTCGGAGACGTGGATGAAGGGCTCTGCGGCATAGGCTTCCCGAAGCACCTCCAGGGGGTCGCAGGGCCCCTTGGCGACGGCGTGGCAGGTGGCGAGGATTCCCCGGTTCATCGGCACGAGGTGCGGGGTGAACAGCACCCTGCCGCCCAGCGCCATCTCCATTTCGGCGGTGTGGCGGTGGGTGAGGAGGCCGTAGGCGGCGAAGCTTTCGTCGACGCTGTTGAAATGCGTCTCCTCCTTCAGCGCCTTGCCCGCGCCGCTGACCCCGGAGGCGGCGTCGACGACGAGGCTGCCGGGCTCGACCAGCGCCATGAGCGGCTTGAGCGCGAGGATCGCCGCCGTCGCGTAGCAGCCGGCCGCGGCGACCGTGGCCGAACCGGCGATCGAACCGCGATTAAGCTCCGGAATACCGTAGACGAACCGGTCCAGAAGGTGGTCGCAAGTGTGCTTCTCGCCATACCATTGCAGATAATCGCCAGGATTGTTGAGCCGGAAGTCGGCGCCGAGATCGACGAACGGGATGCCGCGCTCGATCACGTCGCCCGCAACGGCCTGCGAATGGCCGTGGGGGAGGGCGGCGAAGACCAGGTCGACCCCGTCGTCCAGCGCCTCCGGTGCATAACTATTCACCGCCGCGCCCGGATAGGCCAAAGCGAGGTGCGGGTGGACCGAGTCGATCTTCTGCCCGGCCTGGCTGGCGCCGAACAGCTTGGCCGGGCGCAGCCGAGGGTGCTGGGCGCAAAGCCTCAGCAGCTCGGCGCCGACGAAGCCCGAGGCTCCCAGGATGGCAACGCGAATCATAGGGCGCAGGTCATGCCCGCTAATGCATAATTATGCAATAACCCGAATTTTATGCATCGGGCTCGGCGGGGCCCGCGGCTTGCCCCGGCTTGAAGAGGTCGATCTTCGGCCGCCGACCGTGGCGCCTGCCGTGCCGCCGCCGCCGCGCCATCGGCTTGAACAGAATCACGACGACGGCCAGCGCCGCGACGGCGAGGCAGGCGACGACGATCGCCAGCGTGTCGGTCAATATTTCCTGCATCGGACTCGTCTCCCCGCCGGCAATCTAGATCAAGCGCGCGGCCAGTGCCATCCCGCCGCTTCCATGCGGAATCGCTGGCCTTTGCCCCGCCCGGCGGGATATGTGCGGATTTGTACGCAGGAGAGGGCGGTGCACGCGGACGAGGGGCTCGAAGACAGCGGCGAAATCGCCCGCAAGGTGCGCGAGGAGCTCGCCCGCCGCCGGATGTCGCGCCAGGCCCTGGCCGACAAAGCGAGGATCAGCGTCTCCACGCTCGAAAAGGCGCTCGGGGGGAGCCGCTCGTTCACCCTCGCCACGGTCATCCGGCTTGAGGAGGCGCTCGGCACCCCGCTGAGGGGCAAGGCGCCCGCCGCTCCGGCGCCGCCGGCCGCGGTCACCGACGCCCCGGACGAGCTTGGCGGCTATGCCCGCGGAGCGGTGCGCTGGCTCGAGGGGCGCTACCTGACCTTGCGGCCGCTGTTCGAAGGCGGGGACGGCCTCTATTCCTATCTCACCACGATCGAATGGGATCCGGAGGATCACTGCCTCGCTTTTCGCGAGAGCCAGCGGATCGACGCCTCCTTCTCCCAGCACGGCCGCGTCTCGATCCCGCATCTGTCGGGGCATATCTATCTGGTGACGGCGGAAGCCGGGCAGTACCGGCTCGCCGTGCTCGGGCGGCCGACCATCGCCGGCTCGCTCTACGGGATACTCACCACCCTGCTCGTCGGCCACGGGTCGCAGCTCGTGCCCGCCGCGGCGCCGCTCGCCCTGCTGAGGATGGAGCGCGATCCCGATCCGGCCTTCGGGCGGATCGACCCGGCCCATCCGGCCCATGAGCGCTATCGGGCGGAGCTCGATTGCGTGACGGCGCGCGATTACGCGCGCTTCCCCGGACAAAACCCGCCGGCCCACGGCCTTGCCGGCTGAGGGCCCGATCCGGGTCGGAGTCGGCGGCTGGGACTTCGATCCGTGGCGGGAGAGCTTCTATCCTCTTGGGCTGCCCAGGGCGAAGCAGCTCGAGCATCTGGCCGGCCGGCTGACCGCGGTCGAGATCAACGCCACCTATTACAAGCTTCAGAAGCCGGAGCTGTTCGAACGCTGGGCCAAGTCGGTGCCGGAGGATTTCCGGTTCGCGGTCAAGGGCTCGCGCTTCTGCTCCAACCGCAAGGTGCTCGGCGAGGCGGGGGAGGCGGTCGAGCGCTTCTGCGGGCAGGGGCTGGCGGAGCTGGGCGGCAGGCTAGGCCCGATCCTGTGGCAGTTCATGGCCACCAAGCCATTCGACCCCGACGACTTCCGGGCCTTCCTCGCCCTGCTTCCGCGCAGGATCGCGGGCGTGGAGCTTCGCCACGCGGTCGAGCCCCGCCACGAGAGCTTCCGCGATCCGGCCTTCGTCGAGATGGCGCGGGCGGCGGGCGTGGCAATCGTCTTCGCCGACGCGGACGAGCATCCCTGCATCGCCGACCTCTCGGGAGATTTCGCCTATGCCCGGCTCCAGCGCAGCCGGGACGACGTGGCGACGGGCTATGAATCGGGCCAGCTCGAGCGATGGGCGGAGGTGGCGAAGGGCTGGTCCCGCGGCGAGAGCCCCGGCGGCTTTCCTTATTGCGCGGAGCCGCCGGAGCCGCGGGCTCGGGAGACCTATATGTTCTTCATCTCCGGCGCGAAGGCGCGCAACCCGGCGGCGGCCGAAGCTCTGATCGCGCGGCTCTAGCGGCCTCCCCATCGCCAGATGGGGAGGGGGACCAGCGAAGCTGGTGGAGGGGTGGGAAAACTCCGAACCCGCAGGTTCGAGCGAGATCCTCCCATGCCGAGCCGATTACCCCTCCACCGCCAAAATTGGCGGTCCCCCTCCCCATGCCGCGCATGGGGAGGCATAGAAGGAACATGAACCCGCTTTTCGCCGACATGCCGATCAACGTCTTCACCCGGATGTCGGCGCTTGCCGTCGAGCATGGCGCGGTGAACCTGGGGCAGGGCTTTCCCGATTTCGGGTGGCCGGACGAGGTCGTCGCCCGGGCGGCGGAGGCGCTGGTTTCCGGATCGAACCAATATGCGCCGATGCCGGGGCTGCCCGAGCTTCGCCGCGCCGTCGCCGAACATTATCGCGCCCACCAGGGGATGGAGACGGAGCCGGCCTGCGTCGTCGTCACCTCGGGCGCGACCGAGGCTCTGGCGGCCTCGCTGATGGCGCTGATCGAGCCGGGGGACGAGGTGCTGCTCTTCCAGCCGCTCTACGACGCCTATGTGCCGCAAGTGCTTCGCTCCGGCGGGGTGCCGCGCTTCGTCCGGCTGACTCCGCCGGATTGGCGGATAAGCGAGGAAGCGCTGGCGGAAGCCTTCACTCCCCGGACGAAGCTCGTTGTGTTCAACAACCCGCACAATCCGTCGTCGCGGGTGTTCGGAGCGGACGAGCTGGGGCTGCTCGCCGAGGCCTGCGTCCGGCACGATGCGATCGCGCTGGCCGACGAGGTCTGGGAGCATGTCGTGTTCGACGGCCGGGCCCACCTTCCGCTGGCGGGCTTTCCCGGAATGGCGGAGCGGACCGTCAAAGTGGGCTCCGCGGGCAAGATCTTCTCGCTGACCGGCTGGAAGGTGGGCTGGGTGGTGGCGCCGCCGGCGCTGGCGGGGCCGATCTCGAAGGCCCACCAGTTCCTCACCTTCGCGACCGCTCCGAACCTGCAGTCGGCGGTGGCCCATGGGCTCGGGCTTGACGAGGACTATTTCAGCGGCATGCGCGGGAATTTCGCCGGCGCTCGGGACGTGCTTGTCTCGGGCCTGGAGCAAGCGGGCTTCGCGACGCTGGCGGCGGAGGGCACTTATTTCGTCGGGGTGGATCTTCCCGCCTCGGGGATCGATGTCGGCGACCGGCATTTCTGCGAGCGCGCGGTGCGCGAGGCGGGGGTCGCGGCGATTCCCTTGTCGGCCTTTTACGCGCAGGATCCGGTGACGAGCGTCGTCCGCCTCTGCTTCGCCAAGCGGCCCGAGACGCTCGCGGCCGGGGTGGAGCGGATGGCGAAGGCGCGGAGGCTGTTCGGAAGCCGCTAGCTCCATTCCGGAACAGTCTCGGCTTGAGCGGCGCCCTGCATCCTGTAGTTTCGCCCGAGGGCAATTGGGGGGCAGGACATGGCGCAGGCACAACGGGCACCGGCGGATTCGAAGATCGTCAAAGCGGCGATACATCCCGGGATCGGAGTCGCCCGGATCGGCAACAGTCCGGACGAATATTATATCGGGCCGGAGACGGTGACTCCGCAGGAGCGCGAGGTCGGCTTCTACCGCGACGGCAAGGGGGCGTTGAAGCGGGAGGGCGCCCGGTTCCGGGTCTACGGCTTCAACGCCGCCGGCGAGGTCGTTCGGGAGATCGCTCCGGCCGCCGGCGACGAGGTCGAGTGGACGGTCCACGTCGCCAACCGCAAGGGCGACTGGTACCGCTTCATCGCCGCGCTCGACATCCCCGACGCGGTCGACCTCCAGACGATCCTTCGCAACAAGAGCGTCGCACCGGCCGACCGGGGGAGCCTGGTGATCGATCCGGGCCCCCGAACCATCTCCGGAACCTCGAAGCGCGGCGACAAGAAGTGGCGGCTCGATACCGGCAAGTTCATGGGCAAGGCGGTCGATCTGGGCGAGATACTCACCGACGAAGCGGGCCGGCTGATCTTCCTCGGCGGCCTCGGCGAGGCCGGCTCGCCGAACGACAGCCCGCTCTTCGATCCCAAGGATCCGGACAGCTACAACAATGCCGACGGCTGGTATGACGACACGTCCGACGGTCCCGTGTCGGCGCGGGTGCGGGTGGAAGGGGTCGAGATGGAGGCGGAATCCGCCTGGGTCATCGTCGCTCCGCCCAATTACGCGCCGGACCTGATCGGCTGGCGCTCGATGTACGACCTGCAGCGCGCCGTCTTCACCACCGCCGGCCAGCTGCCGCTGCCCAACCCGGTGCTGTTCACCCGCGACATCCTTCCCCAGCTGCAGCGGATGTCCGAGCTGCAATGGGTGAACAAGGGCATCGCGGGAATGTTCGGCGCGGGCGGCCCCGTGGATTTCGACGATCCCGACCTGATCGAGCGGCTCGCCGCGGTTCCCGCCGATCCCGACACCGACCCCTGGCTGGAGCTGCGCCGGACGATCTACAACAGCTTCCGGCCGGAGACCCTGAACGCCTTCGCGCCGGGCCTCTGGCCCTATCTGTACGGGGATGCGTTCGGGTCGTTCAGCGAGACGTCCCCGCGCAACAATCTGGCGCTGCCGAGCTACCAGGCCTCGCTTCTGCGCCAGTGGGTCAACGGCGCGTTCGTCGACGACCGGGCCGCCGCCGCCGCGAACCCGAAGGACGTCGACGCGCTTCCGGTGGCCGAGCAGCCCGCCATGCTCGACCGGGCATCGCTGAGCTATTGCCTCGCCGACGCCTTCCATCCGGGCTGCGAAATGACGTGGCCGATGCGGCATGCGACGCTCTATTCCGGGCCGTTCCGGATCCGCCGCCGGCCGGAGGGGGAGAAGGAGCCCGATTACGGCCCCAAGCTCAACCAGCAGATCGCGCTCGGGCTGGACGGCCCCCTCCACGCGCAGGGGCCCGGAACCATCACCCGCTACATGGCCCTGCCCTGGCACGGCGATACGGCGACCTGCCGATCGGGCTACGATCCCGATTACGACCCCTATCTCTCCACCTTCTGGCCGGCGCGGGTCCCCAACCAGGTGCTCGACGAGGCGGATTACGAGATCGCGATGGACGAGAAGCGGCCGCGCGCCGAGCGGCTCGCCGCCTTCCACCGGCGGGTGGACTGGGAATTCTCCGTGCTCGGGCCGCTCCACTACCCGGCGATCGCGGAGAGCATGCTGAAGAACTTCCCGCACATGGGAATCGTGCAGAAGCGGCCCGGGCCCAAGGACGACCCGGACATTCCCGCCGCCATCTACGTCTCCAAGGCGCTGGCCGCGCCGAAGCCGAGGCTGATGACCAAGGTCCTCAAGCAGGTGGCGGAGGGAGGAGAGGCGCCCGCGTCCGGAACGCTCGCCGAGGCCGGCTGGGTCAGCGAGGAGCATCGCCGCTCCTTCGAGTTCGTGCGCTTCCGCAACCGCCGCTGACCCGCGCCGCAATGCGCTTCGACGTCGCGGTCGCGGGCACCGGTCCGGCCGGGCTGGTCGCGGCGACCCTGCTCGCCCGGGGCGGGGCCCGGGTGGCGGTGGCCGGGGCTCCGCCGGACCGGCCGCCGCGCCCGGGCGAGACCCTGCCCGGCGCCGGCCTGCGCCTGCTGCGCCGCCTCGAGCTTCCGGTTCCGGCGGAGGCGGGCGGGCACCGCCGTCTCACCGGGATCGCCTCGGCCTGGAACGGCGAGCCGATCGAGACCGACTATCTCGGATCTCCGGACGGCCCCGCCTGGCTGATCGACCGGGCGGCCTTCGACCGCGCGCTGGCGGAGGCGGCGGCGGCGGCGGGCGTGCGCTTCGTCGAGCGGCGGGCGGCGGCCGGGCGGCAGGACGGGGGCTGGCGGCAGGACGGGGGCTGGCGGCTGGGCGAGGAGATCGCGGCCGGCTTTCTCGTCGACGCCACCGGCCGCTCCGCCGCGCTCGCCCGCCGCCTCGGCGCCCGGACCGGCATCGAGCACGACCTCGTCGCCTTGTGGGCGGTCGCCGAGGGCGAGCCGCCGCCGCGGCTCGAGCGGCCGCTGATCGAACGGACCGGAGACGGCTGGTGGTACGCGGTGCGCCTATGCGAACGCCGCACCTATGCCGCCTTCCATGTCCCGGCGGCGGCGTCGGCGCAGGCGAGGACGCCCGAGGGCTGGGTGGAGCGGTTGCGGGCGACGCGCTTCCTAGCGCCGCTGCTGGCCGGGGCAGGCGCCTTCGCGCCGCCGCGCGGAAGTCCCGCCGGCGGCGGCCGGCTCGAGCCTTGCCGAGGCGACGGCTGGGCCGCCTGCGGCGATGCCGCGCTCGCCTTCGACCCGCTTTCCTCCCAGGGCCTGCTGGGCGCCATGGCCGGCGGGCACATGCTGGCCGCGGCGCTGCTC
>DASWLY010000096.1:0-5317 GCA_036400035.1 Allosphingosinicella sp. | reverse complement strand
GTGCTGGAACGGAATGTCGAGATAGGGGAGCACCAACCCTTCCGCCATCAACGGGATCACCCGGTCGACGTGCGGATAAGGGTAGACGTAATGGAGGCGCACCCAGGCGCCGAGTTTGCCGAGCTCGCGGGCGAGATCGGTCATGTGGGCGCGCACCTCGCCGCCTTTCCAGGGCCAGGATGCGTGCCTTGTGTCTACTCCATAGGCCGACGTGTCCTGGCTGATGACGAGCAGCTCCTTCGTCCCGGCCGCGATCAGCTTTTCGGCTTCGCGAAGGATGGCGTCGGGGCGGCGGCTGACGAGGTCTCCGCGAAGGCTCGGGATGATGCAGAAGCTGCAGCGATGGTTGCAGCCCTCGGAGATCTTCAGATAGGAATAATGGCGCGGCGTGAGCTTGAGCCCACCGTCCGGCACCAGGTTCAGGAAGGCCGACGGCGGCATCGGCGCCGCCTCGTGGACCGCTCCGACGACCTGCTCATATTGATGGGCTCCGGTGACGGCGAGAACCTGGGGGAAGCGCTCGCGGATGAGCTCCGCTTCCTTGCCCATGCACCCGGTGACGATGACCCGGCCGTTCTCGGCGATCGCCTCGCCGATCGCTTCGAGGCTCTCCTCCTTCGCGCTGTCGAGGAAGCCGCAGGTATTGACCAGGACGATGTCGGCGCCGGCATAATCGGGGGACATCCGATAGCCGTCCGAGCGGAGCTTGGTCAGGATACGCTCGGAGTCGACGAGGTTCTTCGGACAGCCGAGCGAAACCATGCCGACCTTGGGCGGGGAGGGGAGGATGGTTGCCATGGGAAGGGCGCTAGATAGGCGTCCCCGGCGGAATTTCCTAGGGGCCGTGGACCCACTCCCGCTATCGGGCCTTGACCCGGGATCCATGAACAGTGCCGATGACAGGCTCTCGGGCGGCCGTGTCCATGGATTCCTTCTTTCGCCGGGATGACGGGGTTCGGATCGGGTGTGCGGCCGCGTTGGTCCGGCGCTCGCCCGAGAGGTGGAGGCCTCGATGCTGAAACAGGTTCAGCATGAGGTGCGGAGCCTTTATTCAGCGCGTATGGCCTCGCGTCCGCCTCTCCCTCGCTCCGTCGTCGCCCTCGGCTTCGTCAGCCTGGCGATGGACCTGTCTTCGGAGATCGTCCACGCGCTCCTGCCCCTGTTCATGGTCGGCACGCTCGGGCTCAGCGTCGCCGCGGTCGGTCTGATCGACGGGGTCGCCGAATCCACCGCCTCCATCACCAGGGTCTTCTCGGGCTGGATCTCCGACCGGATCGGCAGGAGGAAGCCGCTGATCCTGCTCGGCTATGGCCTCGGCGCCTTGTCGAAGCCGCTCTTCCCGCTCGCCGGCGGCGCCCTCGCGGTGCTGGCGGCGCGCTTCGCCGACCGGATCGGCAAGGGGATCAGGGGCGCTCCGCGCGATGCGCTGATCGCGGACATATGCCCGGCCGGAATCCGCGGCCGCGCCTTCGGCCTGCGGCAGTCGATGGACACGGCCGGCGCCTTCGCCGGGCCGCTCATCGCCATCGGGCTGATGCTTCTGCTGGCCAACGACATCCGAACGATCTTCTGGATCGCCGTGATTCCGGCCGTGATCGCGGTGGCTATCGTCCTGTTCGCGGTCGAGGAGCCCGCCGCGGCGCCCGGCTCCGCCGCGCGCCAGCCGCTTCGCCTCGCCGACCTGAAGCGGCTCGACCGCCTCTACTGGGGCCTGGTCGCCATCGGCATCCTCTTCACCCTCGCCCGCTTCAGCGAGGCCTTCCTGATCCTCAAGGCATCGGATTCGGGCCTGCCGCTCTGGCTGGCGCCCGCGGTGCTGGTGGTGATGAACCTCGTTTACTCAGCCGCCGCCTATCCGGCCGGAATCGCCTCCGACCGGATCGGCAGCCGCGGCCTCCTGCTCGCGAGCCTCGCCGTGCTGGTCGCGGCCGACTTGCTGCTGGCGCTGGTGCCCGGGCTGGTCGCCGCCTTCGCCGCTATCGGCTTGTGGGGCCTTCACATGGGGCTCAGCCAGGGACTGCTCTCGCGCCTCGTCGCCGACCGCTCGCCGGGCCCCCTGCGCGGCTCCGCCTTCGGCCTCTTCAACCTGGCGACCGGAGTGGCGATGCTGGTCGCGAGCGTGACGGCGGGGCTGCTGTGGGACCGGGTCGGCCCGGCCGCGACGTTCCTGGCCGGAGCGGGGTTCGCGGTCGCGGCGGCGTTGGCGATAGCATTTCCTCTCCCTGCAGGGGAGAGGAGGGGCCCGCCGCGAAGCGGTGGGAGGTGAGGGCCTTCCCCGCTTTGGGGTAAAAAGCCCTCACCCTCCCGCTTCGGGTTCCCATCGAAGTACTACTTCGATGGGGTCCTCAAGGGCCCCTCCCTCTCCCCTGCAGGGAGAGGGGTTGGAAAACTAGCCCAGCTCCGATTCCTTCTCGGCCGTCGGCAGGATCTCGACGATGCAGTCGCCGGGCAGGAGCGCCTTCGCTTCGGGCTCCCAGAAGCCGTAGGGGACGCCGTCGCGATAGACCCTCACTCCGATGCCCTGGGTGAGCGCGGTGAGAGGCTTGCCGCACTCCTCGTCGGTCACCGTCCGCTCGGCCAGCTTCACCCGGCCGCTCGAGGAGGCGAGATCGGCGATATAGTCGGAGATGTGCAGCCCCTGGGTGGAGCCGGCGAGGAGCAGGCCGGCGAAGCTCACCGGGTTGATCACCGTCGTCGCCCCGGCCTGGCGGGCGAGAAGCTCGTTGTCCTCGTTGCGGACGGCGATGCTGATCGGCAGATCGGGCGCCAGGTGGCGGGCGGTGAGCGTGATCAGGATCGAGGTGTCGTCGCGGCCGGCGGTGACGATCATCGCCCGCGCCCGCTGGATATGGACGGCTTGAAGGGTCTTGTCGCGGGTCGCGTCGGCGTCGACGATCGCGCAGCCGAGCGACTCGGCGCGCTCGAGCGCGGCCTCGTTGGCGTCGATGACGACGATGTCCTGCGCCGGCGTTCCCCGCGCGATGAGCTCGTCCACCGCTTCCGAGCCGCTGGTGCCGAAGCCGGCGACGACCACATGGTCGCAGAGAGTCTTCTGAAGCCTTGCCATACGCCACCTGTCCCAAGTGCGCCTGAACACGAATGTGTAGGCTGTTCCGATAAAGATGAGGACGAAGAAGATCCGGATCGGAGTCACCACCAGGGCGTCGAACAGCCGGGTGTGGTTGGCCACCGGGACGATGTCGCCATAGCCGGTGGTGGTGATGCTGATCATCGTGAAATAGACCACGTCGACGAAGCTGATGTGGCCGTCATGGGTGTCCTTGAGCCCGTCGCGCTCGAACCAGTGCAGGGCGATGGTGAAGGCGAGCAGGCCGACGACGAGGGCGGCGCGCCAGCCGAGCTGCGCCCAGACGGGCAGGCTCCCGCGGCGCCGCATGTTGATCTCGTCGGGTCCGCGCGGGCGCCTCGGCATCAGCCGTACATCTCCGTCAGCCGTTCGAGCGAAGCCTCGTGGGTCAGGTCGAAATGGAGCGGGGTGACCGCGACATAGCCGTCGGCGACAACCTCGAGGTCGGTCATGTGGCCCGGAGTCTCGACCATCGGCGCGAGCCCGAACCAGAAATAATCGTAGCCGCGCGGGTCGGTGCGCTGGACGATGCGCAGGCGGGCATAATCGTGCCGGCCCTGGGCCGCGACTCTCACGCCCTTGACGGCGTCGGCGGGAAGCGCCGGGAAGTTGATGTTGATGAGCGTCCGGGGCGGTATCCCGCCCTCGACGATCGGCCGAAGCACCCTTTCCGCCCAGGCCTGGGCCGCGGCGAAGGGCACGGTGTCGCCCATTCCCTCCTTGGCATAGGCCTGGCTGAGCGCGATCGCCGGGAAGCCTGCCATCGCCCCTTCCATCGCCGCCGAGACGGTCCCGGAATAGGTGACGTCCTCGCCCAGATTGGCGCCTCGGTTGACTCCGGAAAGGACGAGGTCGGGCGGGCTGTCCTTCATCAGGTGCGCGACCGCCATCATCACCGCGTCGGTTGGAGTGCCGGTGACGCAATAGCGCCGCTCGCCCAGCTTCCTCAGGCGCACCGGACGGGTAAGGGTGAGCGAATGGCCGGCGCCCGATTGCTCCTCGGTCGGAGCGACGATCCAGATGTCGTCGGAAAAAAGGCGGGCGATGCTCTCCAGCACCTTGAGGCCGGTGGCGTTCACGCCGTCGTCGTTGGTGAGGAGAATGCGCATTGCGCCGGGCTAGGCCGCCTCCGGCGCGCGCGCAAGCGCAGCAACCATCGCCGCGATTCGGGAGTTGGTCGGGCGAAGAAGGAGAAAGCGATGCAGGTTCCGCACAACAGTTTCGTCGTGGTCGCCGATGGCAAGAAGATGCTGTTCTTCCGCAACGAGGGCGATTCCGAATATCCCAAGCTCGAGGTCGAGCGGAAGCGCGAGCAGGAGAATCCGGCCGACCGCGACCAGAGGACAGACTCCCCCGGCCGCACCTTCGACGCCTCGGGCGGGGCCGGGCGAAGCGCCTACCAGGAAACCGACTTCCACCAGCTCGAGGAGGAGCGCTTCGCCGCTGAGACCGCCGACCTGCTGAAGAAGCGGGCGCTGAGGAACGACTTCGATTCGCTGATCATCGTCGCCCCGCCCAAGACGCTCGGCGAGCTCAGGAAGCATTACCACAAGGAGGTCGAGAAGCGCCTCGCCGGGGAGATCGCCAAGGACCTGACCGGCCATCCCGTCACCGAGATCGAGAAGATCCTGCTGGCCGCGTAGGCAACCCCGTCATCCCGGCGAAAGCCGGGATCTCGTGGAGACCCGCACCCGTCATCCCGGCGAAAGCCGGGATCTCGTGGAGACCCGCCGAGCCTTCCCGACCTGAGACCCCGGCTTTCGCCAGGGTGACGCGGCGATGAGGCCCCGGCTTTCGCCCGCGGACGGTTGCGCAGAACGGGTTCTCGCCGGCTGACGGAGCTCAGACATGGAAAAGGCCGCGGGGCGAAGGGACCCCGCGGCCTTTTCGCTGTCCGCCCCGGGCTAGTCTCCGGTGCGGGCAATCCTGCGGCGGGCGACCAAAGCCGCGGCCGCCGCTCCGAACAACAGGATCATCGGCGGGGCCGGAACGTCGGTTCCGCCGGTCGACGAGGTCGAGACGTTGCCCGAGCTCGAGCTGCTGGTCGAGCTGCTGGTGCTGCTCGACGTGCTGCTCGACGTCGAGGAGCTGGTCGACACGTTGCCGCTCGACGACGTGCTGGTCGACGTGCCGCCGCCGAAGCTCGACGAGGAGGAGGTGGTCGAGACGTTGCCGCTCGAGGTGGACGAGGTCGTCGAGACTCCGCCGGTGGACGTCGAGGTGGAGCCG
>DASWLY010000095.1:0-11570 GCA_036400035.1 Allosphingosinicella sp. | reverse complement strand
CGAGGCGGTGAAAGCCGCCGGCCGCGACACGCCCGACTATGGCTGGGAGGAGCTTCCCGGCGAAGGCGCCTTTTATGCGCCCAAGCTCGAATTCCACCTCACCGACGCGATCGGCCGGACCTGGCAGGTGGGCACGATCCAGACCGACACGGTGCTTCCGGAGCGGCTCGACGCCAGCTACGTCGCCGAAGACGGCCAGCGCCACCGGCCGGTGATGCTCCACCGGGCGATCCTGGGCTCGTTCGAGCGCTTCATCGGGATATTGATCGAGCATCATGCCGGGCGCTTCCCGCTCTGGCTGGCGCCGGTGCAGGCGGTGGTTGCGACGATCGTCTCCGAAGCGGACGATTATGCGCGCGAGGTGGCCGCGAGGCTGACCGCTTCGGGCCTCAGGGTCGAGACCGACCTTCGCAACGAGAAGATCAACTACAAGGTGCGCGAGCACAGCCTCGCCAAGGTCCCCAACCTGCTCGTCGTCGGCAAGCGCGAGGCGGAGGAGGGAACCGTGGCGCTTAGGCCGCTCGGCGAAGGCGCCCGGCAGGAGGTGCTGGGGCTGGACGACGTGGTTGCGAGGCTGGTCGCCGAGGCGCTTCCGCCGGATCTGCGCTCCTAGCCGTCATCCCGGCGAAAGCCGGGACCTCGAGGAGGCCCGCTGAGACTTCTTGTCCTGAGATCCCGGCTTTCGCCCGGATGACGGGCGAGGCTTCACGCGTTCCACCGACCCGCGCGACCCTCGCGCAACATCGCTCGAGGAAAAGCGTTCGCTCTCCGTCCTTCGTCTTTCATTCGCCTTCCGGAACTACTAGGTGGAGCGCTGAACTTCAACGTCAGGAGACATTGTTATACGTCCGCCCATGATCCGGCGCCCGCAGGCGCCGCCCCTGAACGGCCCCCGCTTCAACGAATTCATCTCCGTGCCCAAGGTGCGCGTGATCGATGAGAATGGCGAGAATATCGGGGTGCTGCTGACCGCCGAAGCGATCGAGCAGGCCGCCCAGGTCGGCCTCGACCTCGTCGAAGTCTCGCCCAACGCCGATCCGCCGGTGTGCAAGTTCCTCGACGTCGGCAAATTCAAGTACGAGGCCCAGAAAAAGGCCAATCTCGCCCGCAAGTCGCAGAAGACGCAGGAGATCAAAGAGATCAAGATGCGTCCCAACATCGACGACCATGATTACGACACCAAGATGAAGAAGGTGAACGACTTCATCAGGGAAGGCGACAAGGTGAAGATCACCTTGCGCTTCCGAGGCCGCGAGCTTGCCCATGGCGAGCTCGGCATGCGGCTGCTCCAGCGCGTGCAGAGCGACGTTGCCGAATCGGCGAAGGTCGAGCAGCATCCGCGCATGGAGGGCCGGCAGATGCTGATGGTGCTCGCGCCGAAATAGGGCGGACCGAAGCCCCCCGTCATCCCGGCGAAAGCCGGGATCTCAGGACAAGAAGTCGCGGCGGATCTCTCGGAGATGCCGGCTTTCGGCGGGTTGACGGAATGGGGCACGCAACGCCGCGCCACGCCGCCGCGTCCTTACCTTAACGTAAACCTCGCTTTCCGTAGCGGCAGCGCCAAAAGCGGCCGGATATTGCCGGTTTCGATTCAAAACCGGATTGTTGCGCGATTGCCATAAGGGCCGGAAACCCGCAGAAAAGTGCGGATTTCGGCTGGCAGGCGCGAGTCCTTTTCAGTAGCTCTGGCCCCAAACCCAAAAGGGAGAGGGGAATATGTCGAAGTCTCTTTGGCTCGTTTCGGCCGGCCTGTTCGCGCTCGCCACGACGCCTGCTCACGCGCAGGATCAGACCAGCCCGACCGGCGAGACCAGCCCGGTCCAGGAAGCGGGTGAGGTCGCTGCCGATACCGATGTAGCTCCGACCGACGAGGTCGCCGAGCAGGCGATGGGCGACACGGCCGAGGGAGGCGACATCGTCATCACCGCCCAGGGGCGCGCGCAGGTCCTCCAGGACGTGCCGATCGCCGTCTCGGCGGTCTCCGCGGAGTCCCTGCAGAACACCGGCGCCACCGATATCCGCCAGCTGAACCAGCTCGCGCCATCGCTGCTCGTCTCTTCGACCGGGAGCGAGGCCAACGGCTCGGCGCGGATCCGCGGCATCGGCACGGTCGGCGACAATCCCGGCCTCGAAAGCTCGGTCGCGGTCTTCATCGACGGCGTCTACCGCTCGCGCAGCGGCGTCGGCCTCAACGAGCTCGGCGAGATCGAGCGCGTCGAGGTGCTCCGCGGCCCGCAGGGCACCCTCTTCGGCCGCAACGCCTCCGCCGGCCTGATCAACATCATCTCCAAGAAGCCGAACATGAACGAGTTCGAGGCGTTCGGCGAGCTGAGCTACGGCAATTACGATTTCATTCGAGCCGGCGGCGGAGCGACCGGACCGATCGGCGACACGCTCGGCTTCCGCGTCGACGGCGTCTATTCGCGTCGCGACGGCTTCTACAAGGTCGTCGCCGGCGGGGTCGAGAACCGGGTCAACGACCGCGACCGCATCTTCCTGCGCGGACAGCTTCTGTTCGAGCCGAGCGATGCGCTCGAGCTGCGCCTGATCGCCGACTACAGCAAGCGCGACGAAGCCTGCTGCGCCGCCGTCTATGTCGATCGCGCTACCAATCCGCTGATCGGCAACCTGAACGAGCCGGCGACGCCCCTGCTCGTCGGCGGGGTCACCAATCCCAACGGCAACAACATCATCAACGTGCTGCTCGGCCTCGGCCAGAACCAGGCCGCATTCAGCAACCCCTACAGCCGCAACCTCTATCTGAGCACCGGCCGCTCCTTTGCGGGCGAGACCGAGGACAAGGGCATTTCGCTCCAGGCGGACTGGGATTTCGGCGGCGCCTCGCTGACGTCGATCACCGCCTATCGCGACTACGACAGCAACCAGGGTTCGGACACCGATTACTCGCAGGTCGACATCCTCTACCGCGCACCCGACGGCGGTTCCTCGAGGCGCTTCAAAACCTTCAGCCAGGAGCTTCGGCTGCAGGGCAACGCCTTTGGCGACAAGCTCGACTGGCTGGTCGGCGCTTATTATGCCGACGAGGATCTGGCGGTCACCGACAACCTTCGCTTCGGCAGCCAGTACGGCCGCTTCGCGACCTGCCGGATCATTTCGGGCGGCGGGCTGTCGGGCCTCTTTTCACCCGGCAATCCGAGCTGCGTCCTTCCCGGCGTCGGCCCGGCGACCCTGGCGGGCGCCACCGGCGCGAGCGGCCCTGACATCGTGGCCGGTTTCGCGCGGCTGGATTCCCTGAACGATCGCGGCAGCACGCTCGATCGCTACAACCAGAACAGCCGCAACTATGCCTTCTTCACTCACAACATCTTCCACATCACCGACACGCTCGCGCTGACCATCGGCCTGCGCTACACCAACGAGAGGAAGGCCTTCCAGGCCACGTTCGGCAACGACAACACCGTCTGCACGGCGCTTCAGGCCTCGCTGCTCGACGACCTGACGACGACCACGGCCGGCACTCCGACGCAGATCGGGACGGCGCGTGCGCTGGCCGGCGCTCTGATCGGCCTCGGCTGCCAGGGCAATTCGACCGCTGAGCTCAACGGCGTGACGATCCGCGACCGCCGCAGCGAGGACGAATTCACCGGCACCGGCGTGCTCTCGTTCAAGCCGAGCGACGATCTGCTCCTCTACGCCAGCTACTCGCGCGGCTACAAAGCGGGCGGCTTCAACCTCGACCGCTCCGCGCTCAAGGCCCCGATCCTGCCGTTCGCCCTCACGCCCGGCGGCGCGCAGGGGCTGGTCGGCAATCTCCAGTTCGATCCGGAGATCAACAACGCCCTGGAGCTCGGCGCCAAATTCTCGCGCGGCATCGTCACCGCGAACGTCGCCCTCTTCCGCCAGGATTTCCGGAACTTCCAGCTGAACACGTTCAACGGAACGGTCTTCCTGGTGCAGAACATCAACGCCTGCGAAAACGATCTGGCGGGCGGCGACCGCGACCTCAGCGCCACCACCGGCTCCTGCCCGGCGGACGACGTGACCTTCGGCGTGCGGTCGCAGGGCTTCGAGATCGAGACCCAGTTCCGGCCCCGCCGGGACCTCTCGTTCAATGTCGGCTTCACCTACTCGGACACCAAGTACCGGAACAATCTCGTCGGCAACCGCAACGGCGTGCCGCTCGATCCGGCGCTCCGCAAGCTGCCCGGCGACAATCTCTCGAATGCGCCCACGATGGTCACGACGACGTCCCTGGCCTGGACGCCGAAGATCGGATCTTCGGGCATGTCGGCGCTCTTCTACGTCGATAGCCGCCTGACCAGCGACTACAATACCGGGTCGGACCTTTTCCCGCAGAAGGAGGAGGACGGCTATGCGCTGTTCAACGCCCGGATCGGCATCCGCGGCCGGGCGGAGCGCTGGTCGCTCGAATTGTGGGGCCAGAACATCTTCAACCAGCGGTACGCGCAGGTGGCGTTCAACTCGCCCTTCCAGGCGGGCACGACAGCGGCACCGTTCGTCGATCCGCAATTCCCCGGCGGCCGGCAGATCTTCTCGGCGTTCCTGGCCGAGCCGCGCACCTACGGCGTCACCGGCCGGTTCCGGTTCTAAAAACCTTGCCTCCCCATCGCGGCGCGATGGGGAGGAAAATCAGGTCGCGAAGCCGGGATCGAGCCGGTAGGCCTTGCGCAGCAGGGCCGGCCAGGCGAGCGCTCCGGCGGCGAGCTTGAGGCCCATCTTGCCCTGCTGCGCCGTCAGCTCCGGTGAGCCCTGCGGCGGGTTGTTGAGATTGCCCTCCCCGGCCGACAAGGCGAGGATCTGCGCCTCGCAAGCCCGCTCCAGGAAGTACATCTTCACGAACGCCTCCCCAACGGTATCGCCGACCGTCAGGGTGCCGTGGTTCCTGAGCAGCATCGCGCCCTTCGTGCCGAGGTCGGCGACGATCCGCTCGCGCTCGTCGAGGTCGACCGCCACCCCTTCATAATCGTGATAGGCGACCTCGTCGCGGATCAGCATCGCCGTCTGGGTGAGCGGCAGGAGCCCGTCATTATGGGCGGAGACGGCCTGGCCGTGCGCGGTGTGGAGGTGGATGACCGCCAAGGCGTCCTCGCGCGCCATGTGGATCGCCGAATGGATGGTGAAGCCGGCGGCGTTGGTCATGAAGGGGGTCTCGCCGACCGGATTGCCGTCCATGCCCACCTTGACGAGGCTGGAGGCGGTCACCTCCTCGAACATCAGCTGGTAGGGGTTGAGCAGGAAATGATGCTCCGGACCCGGCACTCGCGCCGACAAATGGGTGAAGATGAGGTCGTCCCAGCCGTAATGCGCGACCAGCCGGTAGGCGGCGGCGAGATCGACCCGGATCTTCCATTCCTCGGCCGAGACTTGATCCTTCATCGGCGGGATGGCGACCGAAGCGAGCGGAGCCACGTCCATGTTGCGGCCAATCGCGTCTATGCGTCCCATTCGTCGTCTCCCGGCTAACCCTCCTCCTATAGCGGCGGCCCAGCTTCGCCGCCATGCCCCGGCGGTCCGGCAAATTTCCTTGGAGGCGTGCGCAAAGTCACGCCTCGACCGCCCCGCTTCGTGCTAGGAAGAGCCAGGTTGAAGGGGAGGCGCGCGGAATGGCCGGGGAAGCTGACGACGGGATGGTCGACCAGGCGGCCATCAGCACGGACGTGGTCAACCGGATCCTCTACGGCTGCGGCGACCGCCAGCGCTTCACCCAGGAAACGCCGATCCTCGTCGAAGTCTGGCAGCGTTACGCCGCTCGGCCTGGGGCGACTCAGGACCTGCTCATCACGCCGCTGGAATCGACCTCCGCGGTCGCTCTGCTTCGCGATCTGCTCGCACCCGAGGGCGACGACGACAAGCAGGCGCTTCGCACTCATGCCAAGTTCGCCCCGCTGCAGAGCTTCCTCGCTGCGAAGCTGACCTTCCGGCAGCTCATCCACTATCTGCTCCCCCGGACCGAATGGGCCGGAAAGGCGTGGCTGACGTTCGAGAACAAGGCCAATAGCGATTTCGCCGATACTGCCTTCCGGCAGGTGTTCGTGTCCGCGCTGAGCCAGGATATCCGCAACGCATACAAGCTCACCTCGGGTTTCGCCGCCGCTGACAGGGCCGAAGCGCCGCTGCGCGGCCAGCTTCTCGACATCGGCCGGATCCTGACCCTGACGGCGGTCATCCTCGTCGCCGAAGAGCAGGGGTTCAAGCCGGTCACGGAAGTGCGCGAGCTGTACGAGCATCGCGAGACGATCGTCGGGCGAATCGCCGAGATGCTCAGAAGCCTCCCGGGGATGGCCCGGCCCGCCGATGACCGAGCGCCCCGGATCTGGCGGATCGCCAGCAACCGCGAAATCCGCCTGGCGGACGAATATTCGCGGGCGACGGTCAAGGCGGACGCCGCCTTCCGGCTGTTCGACATCAAATGCGCGAAGGTCACCTGGGCGGTGATAGATTCCGGAGTCGATCGGGACCATCCCGGCTTCTATTGCGATCCCAAGGATCCGTTGTCGGGAAGCCGAGTCGTCAAGACCTACGATTTCTCGATCCTGCGCGAGCTGCTCGATCCCGCTTTCGACCCGCGCCTGCCGGACGCCCTCGACAGCGGAGCCTTCAAGACCGCCCGCGACCGCAGCGAGCTGCCGGCGGACGAGGCGAGGCGCCTGCTCGAGAACATCCATCAATCCTACGAGACCGAGATGCTCGACTGGTCGTCGATCGAGCCGCTTCTGACCTGGAGGAAGCCGGAGGCGCCGGCCGACGGCCACGGCACCCATGTCGCCGGAATCATCGGTGCCGACATGCGCGAGATCGACGATCCCGAAAGCATCGTCGTCCAGGGCCTGTGCCCCGACATCAGGATCATGGACTTCCGGATCATCGCCGACGGCATCGAGAATACCGAGTTCGCCGTGATCGCGGCGCTGCAGCTGGTCCGCTACCTCAACAGCCACAACCAATATATCGTCGTCCACGGCGCCAATCTCAGCCTGTCCATCCCGCATGTGGTCGAAAGCTTCGCCTGCGGGCGCACCCCGGTATGCGACGAATGCGAGCGCCTTGTCGGCACCGGCGTCACCGTCGTCGCGGCGGCCGGCAATAACGGCTATCACAAATATTTGACGGAGAAGGGCACCTTCGCCGGCTATGCCACGCTCAGCATCACCGACCCGGGCAATGCCGACGGGGTGATCACCGTCGGCGCGACCCACCGGCGCGATCCCCACACTTACGGAATTTCCTATTTCTCCAGCCGTGGTCCGACCGGCGACGGGCGGATGAAACCGGACCTCGTCGCGCCCGGGGAAAAGATCCACAGCACCTTGCCCAACGGGGAGACGGGATCTCTCGACGGAACCAGCCAGGCCGCGCCGCATGTCAGCGCGGCGGCCGCGATGCTGATGGCGCGCTACCCCGAGCTCAACCGCGATCCGCGCCGGATCAAGCAGCTGTTGTGCGAGAGCGCGACCGATCTCGGTCGGGAACGGGCTTTTCAGGGGCACGGGTTGCTCGACACGCTGCGCGCGCTGCAATCCTATTGAAGGAGGTAATCATGGCCACCGAATTCTTCACGCTCGAAGCGCTACCGGCACGCTATGGCGACTGCCTGCTCCTCCATTACGGAACCAAGGACAAGCCCGGGCTGGCGCTGATCGACGGCGGGCCGGACCAGGTCTGGAAGCCCTTCCTCGAGAAAAGGCTCAAGACCCTGCAGGCGGCGCGGCCCGACGGCTTCCAGATCGATCTGCTCATGGTCAGCCACATCGACGACGACCATGTTCTCGGCATCGGCGATTTCACGAGCGCGTGGCGCTCGGCGAAGACGGCGGGCGAAAAATGGCCGTATCCGGTGAAGCAGGCCTGGTTCAACAGCTTCGAGCGGATCTCCAATGCCAAGAATCTCGGCGCCGTCACCGCCTCCGTGACCGCTTCGACCGGCGCCGCGACTCTGCACGAGGTCGATCTCGACCGTCCTGAGATCAAGAATCCGAACAAGGACGAGGCGCGCGCCGGGCTCAAGGTGCTCGCCAGCGTGAACAACGGCAGCAAGGTGCGCAAGGACCTGGAAGCGCTCCGGGTTCCGATCAATCGCGGCTTCGCGGGGGATCTGGTCCGGCCCGGGGGCGGACCCAGCGTTCCGTTCAAGCTCGGGCCGGAACTCACGCTCCACGTCGCCGCGCCGCTTCCCAAGCAGCTCGAGCGGCTGCAATTGATGTTCGCGCGCCAGCTCAAGCCGGAAGACGCCCTCGCTGCTTATACCGACGGCTCCGTGCCCAACCTGTCGAGCATCGCCGCGATCGCCCGCTACAAGGGCAAGACGATGCTGCTGACCGGCGACGCCCGAGGCGATTATCTGATCGAGGGGCTGAAGGCGGAGGGACTGCTTGGCGACGGCGGCACGCTTCACGTCGACATAGCGAAGATGCCGCATCACGGCTCGGACCGGAACGTCGATCCCGCCTTCTTCACCACCATCACCGCCGACCATTATGTCGCCTCGGCCGACGGCACCTTCGGCAACCCGGACCGGCCGACGATGGAAATGCTCATCGACCGGCGGGGCAAGGCGGCGGAGTACGTCATCCACCTGACCTATCCGCTCGATCGGATCGACGCGCGCCGGAAGGAGGTGTGGGAGAAGAAGAGCGGCAACCGCGCCTGGAACCCGTCGACCGACGACCTCGCCGCCTTGTTCAAGGCGAAGCAGGACGAAGGTTATCGGTTCACCGTTTCGGCTCCCGCCGCGGCGGGGCAATCCCAAATGGTGAATTTGCTGGGTCCGATCCCCTTCTAGGGCGCGACCCGGTCGGGATGGGCGGCCGCGAAGGCTTCGAGGCGGTTCGCTTCCGAATCGGCGCGCAGCAGGGTCGGATAATCGTCCAGCGGCACCTCGAAACGGCGGGCGTTGAAAAGCTGCGGCACCAGGCAGATGTCGGCGAGGGTGGGCGAGTCGCCGAACAGGAAGCGTCCGGCGCTCGGCGCCGCCATCGCCTCGAGCGCCGCCAGGCCCTCCGTTACCCAGTGGCGATACCAGGCGTCGCGCGCCTCCTGAGGCTGGCCGAGCGGCCCGGTGAGGTATTTGAGGACCCGCAGGTTGTTGAGCGGGTGAACGTCGCAGGCGACGACCAGCGCCATCGCCCGGACATGGGCGGCCTCGGCGGGACCCGCCGGCAGGAGCGGCGGCTCGGGGCGGGTGGCCTCGAGATAGTCGATGATCGCCAGGCTCTGCGCGAGGCGGTGCCCGTCGATCTCCAGCGCCGGCACCAGGCCCTGCGGGTTGATCGCCCGATAGGCGGGCGCCTTCTGCCCGCCCTGGAGCAGGTCGAGCGGCACCCGGTCATGCCCGACCCGCTTGAGGTTGAGCGCGATCCGGACCCGGTAGCCGGCCGAGGACCGGAAATAATCGAAGAGCTTGGGCTTCGCCATGCCGCCTCCCTAGAGCGTTTCGAGCTGGCTGGAACAAGCCGGCGGCTGGAAGCAGGCGGCTTGCAAGCTACTTAAGCGGTTCGACCTTGGTCGAACTCGCTCAGCCGCTCCCGCGGGCGCCGGACAACGCCATCGTCCGGCGCCCGGCGGCGTCAGGCGTCCTTCTCTTCCTCGAACTGAACGGCGACATCGCCATTGGCGGAGAGGCGCACCTTGTCGCCCTCGACGGTCGCGACCAGGCCGAGCGAGATATAATGGTGGTGCCCTTCGTGGGAGCCCTGGCCGCTGTCGGCCTTGGTCAGCTTGATCCGGCCGCCCTCCACGCCGTCGACGGTGCCGACATGGGCTCCATCGGCGCCGATCACTTCCATATGTTCCTTGATCGCGTCGTTTCCGCTCATTGCAGGCTCCTTCTCTCAGGGTTGATCGGGGACGAAGCGCCGCACCCAGGCGGCGAAGGCGGTGAGGTAGCGGACGAGATAGCGGCCCGTCTCCGGGTCCGTCAGCCTTCCCTCCGGGTCGAATTTCTCGTGCGCCCGGGCGACGAGCAATTCGGGCTGCGCCATGCAGTAGCTGTCGGTGAACTCGAACGCCTGCCTCAACTGGCTCTGGCCGCGGGCGGTGCCGGTGCTTCCGGGCGAGGCGCCGATGATCCCGACCGGCTTGCCGCCGAGCGGCGCGGCGCCGGGCGGGCGCGAGGCCCAGTCGACGGCGTTCTTCATCACGCCCGGCACGCCGTGATTATATTCGGGAGTCGCGATCAGCACGCCGTCGGCGGCGGCGATCGCCTGCTTGAGCCGGGCGACTCCCTGAGGGTCGCCCTCGGCCTCGACGTCGCCATTGTAGAGCGGGACTTCCGAAAGGTCGAAAATCTCGATGGCCATGCCGCCCGGCGCGAGCTGCGATGCCGAGCGCAGCAAGGCGCGGTTGTACGAGCCGCGGCGCAGGCTTCCGGCCAATCCCAGGATCGAGAGGTCAGGCATCAGGCGGGCACCGGCACCGGCTCGGCGGCGATCGTTGCCGGCGCCTGCGCCAGATAGGCGTGGAGCGCCGCGACGACCTGGGCCCCGTCGCCGACGGCCGCCGCGACCCGCTTGACCGACCCGGCGCGGACATCGCCGACCGCGAAGACTCCGGGACGGCTGGTCTCGAGCGGAAGGCAGCCGGCCCTCGCCTCGGATCCGGTGAGGATGAAGCCGCTTGGATCGAGCTTGAGGCCGGAGCCGGCGAGCCAGTCGGTATTGGGCTGGGCGCCGATGAACAGGAACAGGTGGCGGCAGGCGCGGCGGGTCTCCGCGCCGGACCCGCGGGCCCGCCAGCATATCGAACCCAGCGCTCCGTCCCGGCCTTCCAGCCCCGAGACCTCTGCGCCGGCGACCAGCTCGACGTTGGGCAGGCCGGCGATGCGCTCGACCAGATAGGCCGACATCGTCTCCGCGAGCGGCCGCCGGGCGATCAGGGTCACGTGGCGGGCATGGCCGGCGAGGAAGACCACCGCCTGGCCCGCCGAATTGCCCCCGCCGACCAGGGCCACGTCCTGCCCGGCCGCAAGCCTGGCCTCCAGCGGCGACGCCCAGTAATGGACGGACGAACCCTCGAAATCGTCGAGGTTGGAGACTGGGAGGCGACGGTAGCGGGCGCCGGTCGCCACGACGATGGTCCGGGCCCGGAGGCGCTCGCCGTTGGCGAGGCCGAGGCGGCGGCCGCCGCCCTCGTCGCATTCCAGCTTCACCGCCTCGTCCGGGATCGCCATCTCGACCCCGAACTTCTGCGCCTGGTTGAAGGCGCGCGCCATCAGCGCCATCCCCGAAATGCCGGTCGGGAAGCCGAGATAATTCTCGATCCGCGCCGAGGCGCCGGCCTGGCCGCCGAAGGCCCGGCAGTCGAGCACCAGCACCGAGAGCCCTTCGGACGCGGCATAGACCGCGGTGGCGAGGCCGGCGGGGCCGGCGCCGATCACGGCGACGTCGAACAGTCGGTCCGGGTCGATCGGCCCGACCAGCCCGAGGCAGCGGGCGAGGCAGGCTTCGGTCGGGTTGCGAAGCAATTGGCCGCCGGGGCAGAGCACGATCGGAAGCTCTTCCGGAGCGACGTGGAAGCGCTCAACCAGGGCTCGGGCGTCGAAATCCTTGTCCGCGTCCAGCCTCTGGTGGGGATGGCCGTTGCGCGACAGATAG
>DASWLY010000094.1:0-5349 GCA_036400035.1 Allosphingosinicella sp. | reverse complement strand
CGATATGGCAGTCGGTCAGCAGTCGGTCCCACATGGCTCGCTTCTTAACCTTTGCCCGACTAAGGGCAACGCCATGAGCTGGAAATCCATCGCTGACTTGATCGGCAGCGAGGGCCAGGTCGCGATCCTTGGCGCCCCCATTGAGGCCGGTTCGGTGACTCCGGGCCGCTGCGACCTTGCCCCCGAAACCGTTCGACGCGCCCTCAGGCGCTTCAGTACCTACGACGTCGAGAAGGGATCGGAGCTGTTCTTCGCGATCCGCGACCTGGGCGACGTCCCGGTCCAGGGCGTGTCGCCGGCCGAGGGCTTCGAGCCGATCCGGCACGCCGCCGCGGAGGCCGTCGCCGGCCATCGCCTGACCATGCTCATCGGCGGCAACAATGCCGTCACTCGTCCGGCCGCCCACGCGCTCGGACTGCCGCTCGCTCGGATCGGGCTGATCACGCTCGACGCCCATTTCGATCTGCGCGACACCAGCGGCGGGCCGATGAACGGCAACCCGATCCGCTGCCTGCTCGAAGACGGGATGCCCGGCGCCAACATCTGCCAGGTCGGCCTCGCGCCCTTCGCCAACACCGCCCGGATGCACGCCGACGCCCGCGCCGCCGGGATCGGCGTCTACACGATGGCGCATTGCGTGGAGCGCGGTCTCATGGCCGTGCTGAACCACGTCCTCGCCCGCTTCGCCCATCTCGACGCGCTGATGGTCGATTTCGACATCGACGTCATCGACCGCGCCCAATGCCCCGGCGCCCCCGGCGCCCGCCCCGGCGGAATGCCCGCCTCGATGTTCTTCGCCGCGGCCCGGCGGCTTGCGGCCGAGCCCAAGGTGAAGCTGGTCGACCTCACCGAGTTCGACCCCAGCCTCGACGTCAGCGACATCACCGCCCTGACCGCCGGCCGCTGGGTGTGCGAGATCCTGGCGGGATTCGCGGGGCGCTGATCGAAATTCCTCCCCCGGATTTCCGGGGGAGGGGGACCAGGCGAAGCCTGGTGGAGGGGTTTCTTTTGAACTCCGAAGAACCCCTCCCCCGCGCTCCGCGCGGTCCCCCTCCCCGGCAAAGGCCGGGGAGGAATTTAGCCGTGCAGGTCCTTCAACTGCACCGAGCTGTCCGCCAGTCTCTCCGCCGGCACCACCTTGCGCTCCAGCACCAGCTTGCGGCCCTGCACGTAATCCTTGGTGGCGTTGACGCAGTCGAGGGCGATCACCCGGCCGTCCAGCAGGTAGAGGACCGAGAAGCTGCGTTCCTCCGGCCGGCCCCGCACCACCGTCGAATCGTGGCCGACCGACAGGCCGACCGTCTGCAGGCGAAGATCGTATTGGTTGGACCAGAACCAGGGGATGGATTCGTACGGCTCCGCTCGCCCAAGGATCGCCTTCGCCGCCGCCGCCGCCTGGTCGTGCGCGTTCTGGACGGATTCCAGGCGGATCCGAAGGCCTCCGGCGAAGCGGTTCTCGTGGGCGGCGCAGTCGCCGACGGCGTAGATTTCGGGCAGGCTGGTCCGGCAGGAGGCGTCCACGTCCACCCCGTTCGCGCCGGCCGCTCCGGCGGCGAGCAGGGGCGCCACCGCCGCCTCGACGCCGATGCCGACGATCGCCATCTCCGCCTCGATCACGGCGCCGTCCTGAAGCCGCACCCCGGCCGCCCGGCCGTTCTCGCCGACGATCTCGGCGACGGTGGCGCCGAGCCGGACGTCGACTCCCCGGGCGCGGTGCTCGGCTTCGTAGAATCGCGAGATCTCCGCCCCCGCCACCCGCGCCAGCACCCGGTCGAGCGCTTCGAGGAGCACCACCTCCTTGCCGAGCTTGCGAAGGACCGCCGCCGCTTCGAGGCCGACATAGCCGCCGCCGACGACGGCGACCCGGCGCACCCCCGCCAGCTCGCCGCGGATAGAATCCACGTCGGCCCTGCGCCGGATGAGGTGGACTCCGGCGAGGTCGCCGCCGGCGCAGCCGAGCCGCCGCGGAACGCCGCCGGTCGCCCAGATGAGGGTGCCGTAGCCGAAGGTCGCGCCGTCTTCGGCGGTCAGCCTCCTGGCCTCCGTGTCGACGGCCGCGACCCGGGTGTCGAGGACGAGCTCGACGCTTCGCTCGGCCCAGAAGGATCCGGGACGGACGAGCATGCGCTCGAACTCCTTCTCGCCGGCGAGATATTCCTTGGAGAGCGGCGGCCGCTCGTAAGGGAGCTCGGCCTCGTCGCCGATCAGAGCGATCGAGCCCGCATAGCCGAGCTGGCGAAGCTGGATCGCGGCCTGGGCGCCGCCATGTCCGGCGCCGACGATGATGATGTCGTAATGGGTCATATCACCCCGTCATTGCGAGGAGCGAAGCGACGAAGCAATCCAGCGGCGCTCACACCGGATCTGGATTGCTTCGCTTCGCTCGCAATGACGCAGCTCAATCCGCCTTCGGCCCCTCGACCGCTACCGCCACCAGCGGCTCGTGGCCGTCCGGGCGCGCCGCCGCCGCCCCGTTGCCGGCGCCGGCGACGAGATTCTCCAGGGTCGAGCCGTCGAAGCCCAATTCCTTCATCAGCCCGTCGACGATCGGCGCCTGGGCGCGGTAGCGAAGCGCCGCCGCGACCGCGCTGGAGGCGAGGTTGCCCTCGCCGGCGCCCGCTCCGCCGCCCGAAGCCGGTGCCCCGTTGCCGCCGGTAAGGCCGTCGACCTGGATGATCTTGATCGAATCGATCGCCTCCATCGGCTTGGCCGCCTCGCGGACGACTTCCGGCAGCACCTTGAGCAGGGCCAGCTTGGTCTGAAGTGAGATCTGGTCGGAGGAGAGCAGGTTCGCCGCCTCGTTCACCGCCCGCTGGCCGGCCGCCTCGACTTCGAAGCGTACCCGGGAGGCTTCGGCGCGAAGCTTCTCGGCCTCGGCCTCGCCCTGGGCTTCGAGGCGATGGGCCTCGGCGCGGTCGGCGGCGGCCTGCTTGGCGGCGTCGGCCTCGACCCTGATTCCGATGGCGGCGCGTTCGGCCTCGCGGGAGGCGTCGATCAGCTCGATCCGCTTCAGGCGCTCGGCGATCTCGGTCTCGCGGGCGGTACCGACCCGCTCCTCGGCGGCGACCGCCGCGGCCCGGGCGGTGTCCGCCTCGGCTTTGGCCTGGCTTTCCTCGCGGCTCTTGTTCTGGACCGCGATCTGCTGCTCCTGGCGGGCGATCTCGATCGCCTGGGCCTGGGCGATCTTCGCCTGCTCGACAACCTTGTTGGCCTCGATCTGGGCGCTGTCGACCTGACGCTTGGCCGTGATCCGGGCCTCGTCCGCCTCGCGCTGCCGCTCGGACTGCTGCTGCGCGACCTCGGCATTCTGGGCCGCGCGCCGGACCTCGACCTCGCGCTCCTGCTCGAGCCGGGCGAATTCGGTGTCGCGCGAAATCTCGAAGCTCTTGCGCGCCGCGTCGAGGTTCTTCGCCTCGATCTGGACCCGCGTCTCCTGCTCGATGTCGTTCCTCGCCTTGCGGCGGAGCTCGATCTGCTCGGTGAGCTTGGTCAGGCCCTCGGCGTCGAAGGCGTTGTTGGCGTTGAAATGGTCGATTGACGTCTGGTCGAGGCCGGTCAGCGACACGGATTCCAGCTCGAGGCCGTTCATCGCCAGGTCCGCGGACGAGACCTGCTGCACCTTCTGGACGAATTCCGAGCGCTGCTCGTGGAGCTGGTTCATCGTCATCCCGGCGGCGACGGAGCGAAGCGCGTCGACGAACTTGCCCTCGATCAGCTCCTTCAGGCTGTCGGGATGCATGGTGCGAAGGCCCAGCGTCTGGGCGGCGACGGCGATCGACTCGCGGTCCGGGCGCACCCGGACGTAGAATTCCGCCTTCACGTCGATGCGCAGCCGGTCGAGCGTGATCAGGGCGTCGGTGTTCTTGCGTTCGACGGCGAGGCGGACGGTGTTCAAGTTGACCGGCATCGTCTCGTGGAGGACCGGGAGGACGAGGGCGCCGCCGTTGATGACGACCTTCTCGCCGCCGAAGCCGGTGCGGACGAAGCCGATCTCCTTGGTCGCGCGCCGGTAGAGGCGGGTGATGATCAGCCCCAAAACGAGCAGGGTCGCAAGGACGATCCCCGCATAGATGGCCATCTGGACCATGTCAGTCTCTCCTGGTTGAAAGTGTCGCGCTCAACGTTGGCAGCACGTCGAAGCGGGATTCGAGTCCGGCCGGCCGGCCGAGCGCGATGAAGATGTTGCCGTCGCGGCGCTCGAGGATGACGGTCTCGCCCTCGCCGAGCGCGTGCGCGTCGTCATAGGGCTCGATCATGACGTAATGGGCCTGGCCGTGGACGTCGCTGACCCGCGCCTGAGCGGGCGAGCCGCGCCGGGCGGTGCCGATCGTGATCGTCGCCCGCCTGCCGACGAGGCTGTCGAGGCTGACCGCGGTGGTCTCGTCCCGAGGCATGATCCGGGCGAGGCCGCGGGCGCCGAGGCCGGTCAGCGGAAGCGCCGCCGCCACCGCCCCGGGGACCGCTGTCCACAAGGGCAGCGGACCGGCGAATTGCTGGATGGCGAGGCCGGCGAGGCCGAAGATAGCGAGGAAGACGACGAGCAGCATCAGCAGCGGCACCTGGCCGACTCCGAGCCAGCCGAGCAGGTCGCCGCCGCCGTCCACGTCGGCGCCCACGTCGAGATGGACCGCGGACGTGCCGAGGCCGAGCGCCTCCACCGCGCCGATCATCAGCATGACCAGCAGCGCCACCGAAAATGGCAGGTTCGCCGGAGCGGCGATGATTTCGAACATTTCCCCCGTCCCCTCGATTCGGGAGGATAATCGGAATTCAAGTAATTTCCTAGTGAATTCCGAGGTTTGCTGCTGCTCCTGAAGCTCCTCGCGGGGCTAAGCCATTGCCAGCGCGCCGCTTCGCGGCCATGGGCGGGCGCCATGGCGACCTCCGCTGCCGACCTTTCCCGGGATTTCAAGCAGGCGATGCGCCGAGTCGCCTCGACGGTCAACGTCATCACCGTGTGCGTCGGCGGCGAGCCGATGGGGATCACCGCCACCGCCATGTCGTCGCTGACGCTGGACCCGCCGAGCCTGCTCATCTGCATCAACCGTACGGCCTCGCTGCACAGCCCGATGGAGGACGTCTCCCATTTCTGCGTCAACGTCCTCCATCGGAGCCAGGAGGAGATCGCGAAGATGTTCGCGGACCGCAGCCAGCAGGCGCTCCGCTTCGCCTCGGGCTGGGAGGTGGACTGCGACCGCCCGCCGCGCCTCGCCGAAGCCCAGGCGGCGATCCTGTGCCGGCGGATCAGGCATTTCCCCTACGGGACCCACTCGATCTTCGTCGGCGAGGTCGAGGAGGTGACGGTTCGGGGGGACGTCGACCCGCTGCTCTATGTCGACGGAAGATACG
>DASWLY010000093.1:0-11231 GCA_036400035.1 Allosphingosinicella sp. | reverse complement strand
TCCCAGCAGGGCCTGGGGTTCAAATCACGGCGCCGCGCCCGTCATTGCGAGGAGCGAAGCGACGAAGCAATCCAGTCTCCGGCCTCGGCGCGGCCGGATTGCTTCGCTCCGCTCGCAATGACGGCGCGCCTAGAACAAAGTCGTCAGCCAGTAGAAGATCGCACCCACCGCCGCCGACGCGGGGATGGTGACGACCCATGCCGTGACCACGTTCTGCGCGACCCCCCAGCGCACCGCCGAAGCCCGCCGCGCCACGCCCGCGCCGATGATGCTCCCCGTGATCGTGTGCGTGGTCGAGACCGGAATGCCGAGCCAGGAGGCGGTGAACAGCATCACCGATCCGCCGGCGGAGGCGCTGAACCCCTGGTGCTGCGACAGCTTGGTGATGCCGGTGCCCATGGTCTTGATGATCCGCCAGCCGCCGCTGAGCGTGCCCAGAGCGATCGCCACATAGCAGCTGATCGCCACCCAGTGGGGGACGTGGAACTCGCCGGTAAGACGGCCGGTGGAGTAAAGCAGGACGGTGATGATCCCCATGGTCTTCTGGGCATCGTTGAGGCCGTGGCCGACCGAGTAGGCGGCGGAGGAGACGAGGTGCAGCGCCCGGAATTTGCCCTCCGCTCCGCGCGCGCTCACCCGGAACGCCAGCCAGCTGGTCACGAGCATGATCAGCATGGCCAGGATCATCCCCAGCAGGGGCGAGAGGACGATCGCGACCAGGGTCTTGTTGAGCCCCGTCCATTGCACCCCGGTCAGCCCGGCATGGGCGACTCCGGCGCCGACCAGGCCGCCGACGAGCGCGTGGCTGGAGGAGGAGGGGATCCCCTTGAGCCAGGTGACGACGTTCCAGAACATCGCCCCGATCAGCGCCCCGAACACCACCGCCGGAGTGATCAGGTCCTTGTCGATGAGACCTTTGCCGATCGTGTCCGCGACCTTGTGAAGGCTCGGCACGGCCAGGGCGAGGAAGTAGGCGGCGAAGTTGAAGAAGGCGGCGAAGGCGACCGCCTGCACCGGGCTGAGCAGCCGGGTCGCGACCACCGTGGCGATCGAATTGGCCGCGTCGTGGAGCCCGTTCAGGAAATCGAACGCGAGCGCGATGACGATGAGGCCGATGAGCAGCGGCAGGGCCAGCTCGTGCATCGTTTCGCGCTCCTCAGGAGTGGTCGATGACGATGCCGGAAATCTCGTTCGCCACGTCCTCGAAGCGGTCGAGGACCCTTTCCAGGTGGCTGTAGATCTCGCGGCCGACGATATAGCCCATCGCATTGCCTTCGCGGTGCCTCAGGAACAGCACCTTCATGCCGGCATCGTGAAGATGGTCGGCTTCTTCCTCGAGGTGGATGATCTTCTCGGTGATCCGGTCCAGCTTGGCGTGATTGGCGCCGACATTGCGCAGCAGCGGCAGCGCCTCGCGCACCAGATCGGCGCCCTGCTCGGCGAGCGCGGCCATGTCGCGCATCTGCGGCTCGAAATGCGTGACCTCGAACTGGGTGATCGCCTTGGCGGTCTTCTGCATCTCGTCGATCGCATCGTCCATCGAGGAGATGAGATCGGTGATCGTGCTCCGGTCGAACGGCGTGATGAACGTTCGGCGCACCGCGTGGAGCACCTCGCGAGTGACGTCGTCGGCCTGATGCTCGAAGTCGGAAATGCGCCGGCAGGCCTCCTGGATGCCCTCCTCCCTGGCGAACATCCGGCTCATCACTTGCGAGCCGCCGACCAGGGTCTCGGCATGGCGCTCGAACATGTCGAAGAAAGCGGCCTCCTTCGGCATGACCGCTCGAAACAGCTTCAGCATCATTTCCCCCCGGGACGTTCGCGGCTCCCTAGCACGGGGCGCTGGGAAATTGTTTCACTTTTGTGACAAGTCGCGGGCGGTGCGGCGGATGAGCCGCGCCAGCTCGGCCTCGTGAACGGCGGCGGCGGCCTCCTCGGCGGCGAACCAGCGCCGTTCGCGCTGGTCCTTCTCGGGCCAGTCGTCGCGCTCCTCCGCGACGCTCATCCGGAAAAGGTGGACCACGGCCTCGACGGAAATCCCGATGCGCCGGCGCTTCTCGTAGGTATAATGGCCGATCGCTTGCGACTCGACCGTCCCGATTATGCCGGCCTCCTCATAAGCCTCCTGCGCGGCCGATCCGGCGGGGCTCTTGCCGCGGATCGGGTTGCCGCGCGGGACCACCCAGCGCCTTGTCTCGCGGGACGTGATCAGCAGCACCTCGATGCCGCCGTCCGCCGCCGCGCGCACCGGTATGACTCCATATTGGGTCAGCACGGCTCGGGCTCCCCGAGCCTCGGCGCGGGCCCCTCCGCCACCTGCCGCCGGCCGTCGATGACGATCGGCGAGGCGAGGCCGGGCGAGTCGCCGCCGATGCGCAGCCCGCGATGGACGACCTGAGGGTCCGCGAACACCGAGTCCACCGAGTTGATCGGTCCGGCCGGGATCCCGGCGGCCTCGAGTGCCTCGGACAATTCCTGCCGCGCCCGGCCGAGCATCGCCTGCTCCAGTATCGGGATGAGCACCGAGCGGTTGATCACCCGCGCCGGATTGGTCCCGAAGCGCTCGTCCCGCGCCAGTTCGGGGAGGCCCAGTATCGCGCACAGCCGCTCGAACTGCCGGTCATTGCCGACGGCGACGATCACCTCGCCGTCCGCGACCCGGAAGGCTTGATAGGGGACGAGATTGGCGTGGCCGTTGCCCATACGGTGTGGAACGTCTCCCGACACCATCCAGTTCAGAGCTTGGTTGGCGAGCACCGCGACCTGGGTGTCGAGGAGCGCCATGTCGATATGGGCGCCCTTGCCGCTCCGGTCCCGCTCCCGAAGCGCCGCGAGGATGGCGACGCTCGCGTAAAGGCCCGTGAACAGGTCGGCATAAGCGATCCCCGACTTCTGCGGCGCCCCGTCCGGCTCGCCGGTCAGCGACATCGCGCCGCCCATGCCTTGGATGATGAAATCGTAGCCGGCGCGGCCCGCATAGGGCCCGGTCTGGCCGAAGCCGGTGATCGAGCAATAGACGAGGCGCGGGTTGAGCGCCGAGAGGGAAGGGTGGTCCAGCCCGTATTGGGCCAGCCCGCCGACCTTGAAATTCTCGATCAGGACGTCCGCTTCGGCCGCGAGCGCTCGCACCTGGGCCTGCCCCCGCGAAGTGTCGAGATCTATCGCCACCGACCGCTTGCCGCGGTTGCAGCCGTGGAAATAGGCCGCCGCCCCGTCCGGCGCGAACGGCGGACCCCAATGCCGCGTGTCGTCGCCTACCTCGGGCCGCTCGACCTTCACCACCTCCGCGCCGAGATCCGCGAGCAGCTGCCCCGCCCAGGGCCCGGCGAGGATCCGGGCGAGCTCGACCACCTTGAGGCCGGTAAGGGGCTTATCCATTGCCCGTCGCCCCAGCGAAGGCTGGGGCCCCGGCGGGTGAAAGGCATGGGCGCTCTTCACCCCCTGGGACCCCAGCCTTCGCTGGGGTGACGGTGCGGTTCGCGTTGGCGATCCGCCCCGTCAAAAAGCGGAAATCCCCGTGATCGCCCGCCCGAGGATCAGGCCATGGACGTCGTGGGTCCCCTCATAGGTGTTGACCGTCTCCAGGTTGGAGGCGTGCCGCATCACCTGGAACTCGGCCGAGATGCCGTTGCCGCCGTGCATGTCGCGCGCCGTCCGGGCGATGTCGAGCGCCTTGCCGACATTGTTGCGCTTGATGAGGCTGATCGTCTCGGGGATCAGCTCGCCCTCGTCCATTCGGCGCCCGACCCGAAGGGCCGCCTGAAGGCCGAGCGTGATCTCGGTGATCATGTTGGCCAGCTTCATCTGAACGAGCTGGGTCGCGGCGAGCGGCCGGCCGAACTGCTTTCGGTCGAGCGTATAGGTGCGCGCCGCATGGTAGCAGGCCTCGGCCGCGCCCATCGAGCCCCAGGCGATCCCGTAGCGCGCGCGGTTGAGGCAGCCGAACGGGCCCTTGAGCCCGCTGACGTTGGGAAGCAGCGCCTCTTCCGGCACTTCCACCCCGTCCATCACGACCTCGCCGGTGATCGAGGCGCGCAAGCTCAGCTTCATCCCGATCTTGGGAGCGGTGAGGCCCTTCATCCCCTTCTCGAGAAGGAAGCCGCGGATCTTGCCCTCGTGAGCGTCGGATTTCGCCCAGACGACGAAGACGTCGGCGATCGGCGAGTTGGTGATCCACATCTTGGACCCGGACAGGCGGTACCCTCCGTCTATCTTCTCGGCCCGGGTCCGCATCCCGCCGGGATCGGAGCCGGCATCGGGCTCGGTCAGCCCAAAGCAGCCGATCAGCGCGCCGCTCGCCAGCCCCGGCAGCCATCGGCGCTTCTGCTCCTCCGAGCCGTAGGCATGGATCGGATACATGACGAGCGAGGACTGCACGCTCATCGCCGAACGATAGCCGCTGTCGACCCGCTCGACCTCGCGCGCGACCAGGCCGTAAGCGACGTAATTGAGCCCGGCCCCGCCATATTCGGGCGGGATGGTCGCCCCGAGCAGCCCGAGCTCGCCCATCTCCGACATGATCTCACGGTCGAAATGCTCCTCGAGAAAGGCCTCCGTCACCCGCGGCTGCAATCTCTCCTGCGCATAGGCCCGCGCCGTATCGCGAACGAGCCTCTCCTCGTCGGAAAGCTGAGCGTCGAGCGCGAACGCATCTTCCCAGTCGAACCTGCCAATCGGCGCCTCGGCCATCTCATTCCCTTCGTTCGAATGGCGGACAGGGTGGGATTCGAACCCACGGTGGGCTTGCACCCACGGCGGTTTTCAAGACCGCTGCCTTAAACCACTCGGCCACCTGTCCAAGATGAAAGGGCCTCTAGCCTACCCGTCACTCCGGCGAAAGCCGGCGCCTCGGGGGGAAGCCGCCCACCCGTCACCCCGGCGAAAGCCGGGGTCTCGTGGAGTGAAAGGCGCCTTCCCGTCACCCGGCGAAAGCCGGGGCCTCGTGGAGTGAAAGGCGCCTTCCCGTCACCCCGGCGAAAGCCGGGGTCTCGTGGAGTGAAAGGCGCGGGAGCAATCCTCGCCGAGGTCCCGGCTTTCGCCGGGATGACGGGCGCGGCAAGTCCGCTCGTGCAACCGGCGCGGCGAGCCGAGTATCGGTGCCTTCTCCGCTGTGGCATCAAGGGCGCCGAGTGGGAGATGAAAGTATGCGTTTGTTGAGGGGCATGGCGGCCCTGGCCCTGGCGGCGTCGATTCTGCCGCTGGCCAGCTCGGCGCCGGCCCAGAGCGGCCTCAGCCAGTCAGGCTTCGTTTCCTATCTGCCCCAGCTCGAGGCGCAGGCGCGGCGGGCGGGGGTAAGCCAGGCGACGATACAGAGAGTCTTTCCCAACCTCGTCTTCAGCCCGCGCACGGTCGAGCTCGACCGAGCCCAGCCCGGCGGCCGCCCCGGAAGCGTCGCCAACCCCCCATTCGCCCCCTATCGGGCCCGCCACGTCAATCCGGCTCTGATCGCCGGCGGCCAGCGCCGCTATGCCGCCAATCTGTCGCGGCTGCAGGCGATCGGCCGCCGCTACGGAGTCACTCCGTCGGTGCTCGTCGCCATCTGGGGCCACGAGACCAGCTACGGCGCCGTCACCGGCAATTTCGACCTTCTCAACTCGCTCGCCTCGCTCTCCTATGACGGCCGCCGGCGGCAGCTTTTCTCGGACGAGTTCGTCGCCGCTCTGAAGATGATGGACCGGGGTATCTCCAGGAGCCAGCTCAAGGGCAGCTGGGCCGGCGCCACCGGCTATCCGCAATTCCTGCCCTCCGTCTGGCTCCGCCTCGGCGTCGACGGCGACGGGGACGGCCGCGCCGACATCTGGCGGAGCGAGCCCGACGCACTCGCGTCCATCGCCAATTACCTCAGCAATGCCGGCTGGCGGCCGGGAGTGCCGTGGGGGATCGCCGTGAGGGTGCCTTCGGGCTTCGACCGAAGCCGGGTCCGGAACACGCTCCGCGCGCCTCGCTGCCCGCGCGTCTTCGAGCGCCACAGCCGCTGGCTGACGATCGGCGAGTGGCGCCGCCTCGGGGTGGTCGCCCAATATGGCAACTGGCCGCGCGACACCGAGATGGCCTCGCTGATCGAGCCCGACGGGCCGAACGCCACCGCCTACCTGCTCACCACCAACTACCGCACCATCCTCGATTACAATTGCTCCAACTTCTACGCCCTCTCGGTCGGCCTGCTGGCGGACGCGATCGCCCGCTGATCCGTCTGGCGCGGCGCGGCGGGAGGAGTTAAGCAGGACCGGAAAGCATGATCCGAGCGGTCGTCATTGCGGGCGAAGCGAAGCAATCCAGTGGCACTGACGCCCGAAGCTGGATTTCTTCGTCGCTTCGCTCCTCGCAATGACGGCTTTTGGAACACCGCCGTCACTTCAGGGGACCAGTCTCAACCATGATCCGCACAAGCCTGTTTCCGCTCGCTTTCATCGCCGCTTCGGCGCTTCCCGCGACCGCCGCGGCGCCGCCGTTCGAGACCGCCGCCCCGGTCGCCTACATGGTCGATCTGAGCTCGGGCGCGGTCCTCTATTCGAAGGACCCGGACCGGCGCATCCCGCCCGCGTCGATGGCCAAGATGATGACCACCCATCTCGCCTTCCACATGATCAAGCGCGGCGAGGCGAAGCTGGCCCAGATGTGCCAGGTCCGCCCGGAAACCTGGCGCCAGTGGCACGGCCCCCAGGCCGGCTCGACCATGTTCCTGTCGCCCGGCGAGCAGGTCAGCGTCGAGAACCTCCTCCACGGCATCGTCACCCTGTCCGGCAACGATGCCACCGTCGTCCTCGCCGAATGCCTCGCCGGCACCGAGCCCGCTTTCGCCGCCTTGATGAACGCGGAGGCCAAGCGCCTCGGAATGACCAATTCCAATTTCGGCAACACCAACGGCTGGCCGGACAACGGGGTCACCTTCACCACCGCCCGCGACCTCGCCAAGCTCGCCGCCGCGACCATCCAGGAGACTCCCGACCTCTACAAGACCTTCTACCAGAGGAAGGAATTCACCTGGGGCAAGACCCTGGGCGGCGGCGCTCCGATCACCCAGGGCAACCGCAATCCGCTGCTCGGCAAGGTCGCCGGCGCCGACGGGCTCAAGACCGGCCACACCGCCGAGGCGGGCTACGGCTTCACGGGCTCGGCTGAGCAGGGCGGACGGCGGATCATCATGGTCGTCGCCGGCCTCGGGAGCTTCAACCAGCGGATCGAGGAATCGGTGAAGTTCATGGACTGGGGCTTCCGCGCCTGGAAGTCGCAGCCCCTGTTCAACGCGGGCGAGAAGGTCGCCGACGCCCAGGTCCAGAAAGGCGGCGACGACACCGTGCCCCTGGTGGCGCCGCGGAGCATCGCCGTGACTCTCCCGGCGGGCGCGGCCGGCAACATCAAGGTCCGAGTCGTCTATAACGGCCCGATCAAGGCGCCTATCGCCAAGGGCCAGCATGTCGCCGATCTCGTCGTCTCGACGCCGGACACGCCGCCGCAGACGATGCCCCTGGTCGCCGCGCAAGCGGTCGGCGAGGCCGGCTTCTTCGGCCGCATGTGGAACGGCCTGACGTCGCTGTTCGGCTAGGCGGGGTGAGGGGGCGCTTCATCAGCCTCGAAGGCGGCGAGGGCGCCGGCAAGTCGACCCAGCTCAGGGCGCTGGCCGAGGCGCTTCGAAGCCGCGGCCTCGACGTGGTGGAAACCCGCGAGCCCGGCGGGAGCCCCGGCGCGGAGGCGATAAGGAAGCTTCTGCTCGAGGGCGGCGACGATCGCTGGACTCCGCAAGCCGAGGCCCTGCTCTTCGCCGCGGCCCGATCCGACCATGTCGCCAGGACGATCCGGCCGGCGGTGGAGCGCGGCGCCTGGGTCCTGAGCGACCGCTTCCTCGACAGCTCGCTCGCCTATCAGGGCGGCGCCGCTCAAGTCGGCATGGAGACGGTGCGCAAGCTCCACGAAATCGGCAGCGACGGCTTCCTGCCCGACCGCACCTTGCTGCTCGAATTGCCGCGGGAGGCGGTGTCGGAGCGTCTGAGCGTCCGCGACGCCGGGGGTTCGGACAGGATCGGGGGCCGGGGAGGCGAGTTCCACCAGAGGGTTGCGCAGGCTTTTTCGGAGCTGGCGGAAGAAGAGCCCAAGCGCTTCCGGCGCATCGATGCCGCCGGCCCGCCGGAGCAAGTGACGGCAAGGCTCCTCGCCGCCGTCGAGGATCTGCTGTGAGGGTGTGTCGAGACCGTCACCCTGAACGGGTTTCAGGGTCCAGCGGGTCACCCGATCGTGCGGCGGGCAACCGGATGCCGAAACAAGTCCAGGATGACGAGCGGCGCCGCTCGGACGCGGTGCATCCATGATCCCCCTCCACGGCCACGACTCGGCCGTCGCCGCCTTCCGCGACGCGCTGGACTCGGGCCGGCTCCACCATGCCTGGCTGATCTCGGGGCCGGAGGGCGTCGGCAAGGCGCTGTTCGCCGCCAAGGCCGCTTTGCGCGTCCTCGCGCAAGGGCAGGGGCCTGTGGACGCCCCCGGCCTCGACGTCCCCGACAGCCACCCGGCCGCCCGTCTCGCCGCGGCCGGCAGCCACCCGGACCTGATGCGCCTGGAGCGGCTGGTTCGCGAGAACAGCTCGACCGGCGACCTCGCCCGCAACATCAATGTCGACCAGGTCCGGTCGCTGCAGCGACTGTTCAACACCACCGCCTCGCTCTCGCCCTGGCGGGCGGTGATCGTCGACTCGATCGACGATCTGGAGCGCAACGCCGCCAACGCCTTGCTCAAGAATCTCGAGGAGCCGCCGCCCAGCAGCGTCTTCCTGCTCGTCAGCCACGCCCCCGAACGCCTCCTGCCCACGATCCGCTCGCGCTGCCGACTGCTTCGCCTCGCCGCCCTCGACGGCGACGCCATGGCGTCGGCCCTTCGCGCCGCCTTGCCCGATGCGCAAGACAAGGAAATCGTCGATCTGGCCGCCGCCGGCCACGGCTCGCCGGGCCGGGCGCTGGCCTGGCGCGGGCTGGATATCGCCGGCCTCGATCGAAGCATGGCCGAGCTGGTCCGCGAGGGCGATCCGGCCAATGCCCGCCGGAGCGCGCTGGCGCAGAGCCTTGCGCTGAAGTCGGCGCAGCCGCGCTACGAGGCCTTCCTCGCCCGGGTCCCCTCGGTCATCGCGGCCGAGGCGAAGGCCCGGCGCGGCCCCGCTCTGGCCCATGCCATCGCAAGCTGGGAACGGGCTCAGGGCCTCGCCTCCAGCGCGCGCGGCCTCTCGCTCGAGCCGGAGAGCGTGGTGTTCGAGCTCGCCGGCATGCTCGCATCCCTCGCGCCGAGCCGCTAAGGGCGGGGGATGGCCGAGCCCTTCTACATCACCACCGCGATCAACTATCCCAACGGGCCGCCCCATATCGGCCACGCCTACGAGGCCGTCGCCACCGACGTCATCGCCCGCTTCCAGCGCGCCATGGGCCGCGACGTCTTCTTCCAGACCGGGACCGACGAGCATGGCCTGAAAATGGCCCAGGCGGCGCGCGAGAAGGATATTTCGCCGGCCGCTCTGGCGGATGAAATGTCGTCCATATTCAGGAGCATGGACGAGAAGCTCGAGATTTCGTTCGATCGCTTCATCCGGACCACCGAGCCCGCGCATCACATCGCCAGCCAGGCGATCTGGAAGGCGATGGCGGAGCGCGGCGACCTCTATCTCGGCCGCTACGAAGGCTGGTACTCGGTCCGCGACGAAGCTTATTACGACGAGGGCGAGCTCACCGCCGGCGCGACCGGCGACAAGCTCTCGCCGCAGGGGACCCCGGTCGAATGGACGGTCGAGGAGAGCTGGTTCTTCCGCCTTTCCGCCTATCAGGACCGGCTGCTCGCGCATTACGCGGACAATCCCGGCTTCATCCGCCCGGAATCGCGGCGCAACGAGGTGCTCCGCTTCGTCGAGGGCGGCCTCTCCGATCTTTCCGTCTCGAGGACCAGCTTCGACTGGGGCGTCAAGGTGCCGGGCGACGAGCGCCACGTCATGTACGTCTGGCTCGACGCGCTCACCAACTATCTCACCGGCGTCGGATATCCCGACACGGAATCAGAGACTTACAAGAGGTTCTGGCCAGCCGATATCCACGTCATCGGCAAGGATGTGGTTCGCTTCCACGCCGTCTACTGGCCCGCTTTCCTGATGTCCGCCGGAATCCCGCTCCCAAGGCAGGTGTTCGGCCACGGCCACGTCCTCCTGCGCGGCGAGAAGATGTCCAAATCGGCCGGCAACGTCGTCGACCCGGCCGGCCTCATCGACCGGTTCGGCGCCGACGCGGTCCGCTACTTCCTGATGCGCGACGTCACGTTCGGCCAGGACGGCAGCTACAGCCCAGAGGCGATCGTCGCCCGGGTCAATGCCGATCTCGCCAACAGCTTCGGCAACCTCGCCCAGCGCACCTTGTCGTTCATCGCCAAGAATTGCGGCGGGATCCTGCCTTCGGGCGGCCGAGGGGAGGGGGCCGACGGCGAGCTGCTCGATCTCGTCCGCCGGACGACCGCCCGGGACGTGCCGGCCCTGTTCGACGATTTGGCGCTCAGCCAGGGGATCGAGGCCTGGATCCGGGCCGTCTTCGCCTGCAACCAATATATCGACGTCCAGGCGCCCTGGACGTTGCGCAAGACCGATCCGGAGCGGATGACGGCGGTCCTGGCCACTTTGTGCGAGGCGATAATAGACCTCGCCATCGCCATAGCTCCGGTCGTTCCGCGCTCGGCCGCCAAGCTTCTCGACCAGATGGGGGTGCCCGCTTCGGCGCGCGACTACACGATCCTCGCCGATACCGGCCGCTACGCCCGCCTCGCCTCCGCCGGCTTCGCCCTGGAAGCGCCGGTCCCTATTTTCCCGAGGCTGGAGCTGCCGGAAGAGGCATGATCCGGAGCCTGGCCGCACGGGCTCATCTCCCGCACCCGCCCCTCCCGTCATCCCGGCGAAAGCCGGGATCTCAGGGCGGAAAAGGCGCGGGTCCCCACCAGATCCCGGCTTCCGCCGGGATGACGGCTTATTCCTTCAACCCGCTGCGATCAGCCCTCAATAGGCGTCGAAATCCAGGCCCCGGAAGACGACCCGGTCCGGATCGGGCACGAAGCCGCTTCCGGTCAGGGCCTTCGGCGGAAGCATGATCCGGAGCCTGGTCGCACGGGCTCATCTCCCGCACCCGCCGCCCCTCCCGTCATCCCGGCGAAAGCCGGGATCTCAGGGCGGAAAAGGCGCGGGTCCCCACCAGATCCCGGCTTCCGCCGGGATGACGGCT
>DASWLY010000092.1:0-15583 GCA_036400035.1 Allosphingosinicella sp. | reverse complement strand
CCTGGGCGGCCCCCAGCGGGCGGTGGCCGTCCTGGTCTCCGCCCAGGCTCCGGCCGACGGCCTCAGCCCGCGGCCGGCGATCGACGCCTTCCTTTCCGATCTCGGGCCGATCGCGCCCCTTGCGGACAGGGCCGCCGGGCTGGCAGGGACTCGCTGATGTGCGGCATCGCCGGCCTCTTCTATGTGAGCTCCCCAAAGCCCGTCGAGCCCAAGCGGGTAAGCGGGATGGCCGATGCGCTCGCCCATCGCGGGCCTGACGGAAGCGGCGTCTGGACCGCTCCGGGTGTCGGCCTCGGCCACCGACGCCTCTCCATCATCGACCTCGCCACCGGCGACCAGCCCATGCGCTCCGCCGACGGCCGGCTGGCGCTCACCTACAATGGCGAGATCTACAATTTCCGGGAGGTGAGGGCGCAGCTCGAGGCGCTCGGCCACAGCTTCCGCACCGAGAGCGACACCGAGGTGATCCTGGCGTCATGGCGTCAATGGGGACCGGACTGCCTCTCCCGGTTCAACGGCATGTTCGCCTTCGCCCTCTACGACGGCGACGAGGACGTCCTCTTCCTCGCCCGCGACCGGCTCGGCGTGAAGCCGCTCTACTGGGCGACCTTGCCCGACGACGCTTTGGTCTTCGCCTCCGAGCTCAAGGGCCTGCTCGCCCACCCGCTGCTTCGGCGCAGCCCCAGCCGGAGCGCCGTGGAGGATTATCTCGGCCTCGGCTACGTCCCCGACGACAGCTGCATGGTGGACGGAGCGAGGAAGCTTGCCGGCGGCCATTATCTGCTGGTCCGGCGCGGGCGGGTGGTGCCGAAGCCGGTCAAATGGTGGGACGTGGATTTTTCGAATCCTTCCCGCGCTTCCGCCAAGGCGCTGGAGGAGGAGCTGGTCGAGCGCCTGCAGTCGGCGGTTCGCTCGCGGATGGTGGCGGACGTGCCGCTCGGCGCCTTTCTCTCGGGCGGGGTCGACAGCTCGGCGGTGGTGGCCCTGATGGCGGAGGCGAGCCGCTCGGCGGTGGAGACCTGCTCGATCGGCTTCGCCGAAGCGGGCCACGACGAATCGAGCTGGGCCGCCTTGGTCGCCGAGCGCTTCGCCACGAACCACCGCAGCCGGACCGTCGCCGCCGGCGATTTCGAGCTGATCGACACCTTGGCGGACGCCTTCGACGAGCCCTTCGCCGACGCTTCCGCCCTCGCCACCTACCGGGTGTCGGAGCTGGCCCGCGAGACGGTCAAGGTCGCCTTGTCCGGCGACGGGGCGGACGAAGCTTTCGCCGGCTACCGCCGCTACAAGATGTTCGCGGCGGAGGAGCGGGTGAGGGGGCTTCTGCCGGGGCCCGCCCGAGGGTTCCTCGGCGCGGTCGGCAACCTCTATCCCAAGCTCGACTGGGCGCCCCGCTTCCTTCGCGCCAAGACGACCCTCCAGGCGATCGGGCGGGACGGCGGCGAAGCCTATGCCGCCGGAGTGGGCGTGACATCGGGGCCAATACGATCAAGCCTTTATACCGGGACCTTCAAGCGCTTTCTCGACGGCCATCGAGCCGAGAACCGTTACGTCGAGGCGATGGCGAGCGCTCCCGCGACGGACGGGCTCTCCCGTGCCCAATATGCCGACCTCAAGATCTGGCTGCCGGGCGATATCCTGACCAAGGTCGACCGGACCAGCATGGCGGTCAGCCTCGAGGCGCGCGAGCCCCTGCTCGACCACCGCCTGGTCGAGTTCGCGGCACGGGTGCCCGCCGGGATGCGGCTGCGCGGCGGCTCGGGCAAATGGCTGATGAAGCGGGCTTTGCGCCGCTATCTGCCGGACGAGGTGCTCCACCGGACGAAGATGGGCTTCGTCACCCCGGTCAGCGCCTGGTTCCGAGGTCCCCTGGCCGGCGAGGCGGCGGGGATCGCCCACAGCCCGGCGCTGACCGAGCTCGGCTGGTTCGATCCCACCGCGATCGCCCGCCTCGCCGCCGCCCACCGCTCCGGCCGCGAGGAGCATGGCCGGCTTCTCTGGCAATTGCTGATGCTCGACAAATCGCTCCAGCGCCTGTTCGGCTTCGGAGCCAGTGTGAGGAAGGCGAGCTAAACCACCGTCGTCCCGGGAGGGACCCCATCGAAGTAGTACTTCGATGGGAACCCGAAAGCCGGGAGCACGTGGAGACCCACTGAGACTTCTCGTCCCGAGGCCCCGGCTTCCGCCGGGGTGACGGTCAGGGATAGATCGCCTCGACGAAATACAGCCCCTGCGGCGGCGCGTTCAGCCCCAGTGCCGCCCGATCCCGCGCGTCCAGCGCCGCCCGCAGATCCGCCGAGCTCCACTTGCCCCGCCCCACCAGCTGCAGGCACCCGACCATCGAGCGCACCTGGTGGTGGAGGAAGGAGCGGGCGGCCGCCTCGACCAGGATCGTCTCGCCCTCGCGCCGGACGGCGAGCCGGTCGAGAGTCTTGACCGGGCTTTCCGACTGGCAATGGGCGGAGCGGAAAGTGGTGAAATCGTGCAAGCCGACAAGGTTCTGCGCCGCCTCGTGCATCGCCTCCGAGTCCAGCGGGACTCCGATTTGCCACGCCCGCCCCGCCGCCAGCGCGAGCGGCGCCCGCCGGTTGACGATCCGGTAGAGATAGCGGCGCCCGACGCAGCTGAAGCGGGCATGCCAGTCGTCGGCCACCGGTCGCGCCTCCAGGATCGCCACCGGAAGCGGCCGAAGCCGGGCGTTGAGCCCTTCGGAGAGGCGGAACGGGGTGATCGGTCGAGCGATGTCCACATGGGCGGCCATGGCGAGGGCATGGACTCCGGCGTCGGTACGGCCCGCCGCGTGGAGCGTCGCCGCCTCGCCGGTGATCGCCAGGGCCGCCTGCTCGATCGCCTGCTGGACCGAGGGACCGTGGGCCTGGCGCTGCCAGCCCATGAACGGGCCGCCGTCATATTCGACGGTAAGGCGGAAGCGGGTCACCCGAGCTTCGTGCCGGGCGCGATGGCGAAGCCGCGAAGCAGATCGGTGCCGCTCATCGGTGCCCGGCCGGAGCGCTGGACCAGGGTCGGCGCGAGCGCGCCCACGCCGCACGCGATCGTGAACCCCTCGTCCAGCACCGTTCCCGGCTCGCCGGCGACGTCCACAAGATCCGCGGCGAGCAGCTTGATCCGCTCCCCGGCATATTCCAGGAAGGCGCCCGGCGCCGGGTTGAACGCCCTGATCCGGCGCTCGAGCTCGAGCGCGGGGAGCGTGAAATCGAGGCGCGCCTCCTCCTTGGCGATCTTCGGCGCGTAGGTGGCGGAGTCCTCGGGCTGAGGACGCGGCCCGATCCGGTCATATTGGGCGAGCACTTCGACCATCCACTCGGCGCCGAGGCGGGCGAGCTCGTCGGTAAGCTCGCCCGCCGTCTTGCGGTCGATCTCGGTCCCCATCATCGCCATCATCGGCCCCGTATCGAGGCCGGCCTCCATCCGCATGATCGTCACCCCCGTCATCCGGTCGCCGGCGAGGATCGCCCGCTGGATCGGAGCGGCGCCCCGCCAGCGCGGGAGCAGGGAGGCGTGGACGTTGAGGCAGCCGCGGCGCGGCGCATCGAGGATCGGCTTCGGCAGGATCAGGCCGTAGGCGGCGACCACCGCGACATCCAGGTCGAGCGCGGCGAAGGCGGACTGGGCGTCGGGGTTCTTGAGCGAAAGGGGCGTGCGGACCTCTACCCCGAGCGCTTGTGCGCGCTGCTGGACCGGGGAGGGGCGAAGGGCCTTCCCACGCCCTGCCGGCCGCGGAGGCTGCGAGTAGACGGCGGCAATCTCGTGCCCGGCGGCGACGAGCGCGTCGAGGGTCGGAACGGCGAATTCGGGGGTACCCATGAAAGCGATGCGCATGGAGGTTCGATTAGCGGGGGGAAGGGCGCCCGTCACCGTCATTGCGAGCGTAGCGAAGCAATCCAGTGCGGCATCCAGAGCCCGTGGATTGCTTCGTCGCTCCGCTCCTCGCAATGACGGACTTGCCCCTGCCGCCTCCCAGTCCCTACCTACCCCCCATGGCTTCTCCCGAGATCGACGCCCTGACCCAGGCGCTGGCGCGGCTGCCCGGGCTCGGGCCGCGCTCGGCTCGGCGGGCGGTGCTTCATCTGATGAAGAAGCGCGAGGCGGCGATGGCGCCTTTGCTCAAGGCGCTGGAGAGGGTCAGCGAGAACCTCTCCGTCTGCTCCGCCTGCGGGAATATCGACACGATCGACCCGTGCAGCGTCTGCACCGACACGCGCCGCGACGACCGCCTGCTCTGCGTGGTGGAGGAGGTGTCGGACCTCTGGGCCCTCGACCGTTCCCGCCTCTTTCCCGGCCGCTTCCATGTGCTCGGCGGCCGCCTCTCGGCGCTCGAAGGGGTGCGTCCCGAGGATCTCGGCATCGACACATTGCTCGGCCGAGTCGCCAAGGGCGGGATCGACGAGGTCGTACTGGCGATGAACGCCACCCTCGAGGGCCAGACCACCGCCCATTACCTGGCCGAGCGGCTGGAGGGCTTCCCCGTCCGCCTCACCCAACTCGCCCACGGCCTGCCGGTCGGCGGCGAGCTCGACTATCTGGATGAGGGCACTCTGGCGCAGGCGCTGAGGGCGCGGCGGCCCGTCTCCTAGCCCTCGTCCCCAGCTTTCTTCAGGATCCAGGTCTCCACCTCCGGCGGGCGGCCCGGCTGGTCCCCTGAAACAAGTTCAGGGGTCCCGGTTGCCGCCGGAACACTCGTCTCACTCCCGTAACGGACGGGAAATAAACGATTATTTTCTCTTAACCAATGCAACCAACATAGATCAGGTTCGTTCAGTCAGCTCGTCGGGTTGTTCGTGGTCCCGCCGCCGCCGAGTCCCAAGACAAGAGAAAACGATGCGCGCTCTCATCATCGAGCCACAGATATTTACATCCTTCATGATCGAGGACGCCCTGCGCGACGCCGGCTTCACGTCGATCGCCATGGCGACGACGGAAGAGGAAGCCGTGGCTTGCGCCGAAGCCGATCCGCCCGACCTCGTCACCGCGGCGGTCGAGCTTCAGCGCGGCAGCGGCCTGAGCGCCGTCGATCGGATCCGCGCCAGGTTCAAGGTGCCGGTCCTGTTCATCACCCAGCATATCCGGCAGGTGCGGGCGCGCGACCCGCTTGCGGCGGTGGTGAAGAAGCCTTTCGCCGCCGCCCACCTCCCGCCCGCCATCGCGGCGGCCAGGGCCGGCGGCTGACGGTAGCGAACTAGGCCTCCGCGCTTTCCAAGGTCGTCATGCTGAACGCGTGGCAGCATCCAGGCTGGAGCCACGCCGCGCTTTGCCGTCGCCGCATCGAGCGACTTTCCTCGCCGGCCGGCAGGCCCTGATTTCTTGAGAGAAGGCGCAAGGGCGCGACGTAGAAAGAAGGGGCCTCTCTACGTCGTGCTTTTGCGCCTTCGTGCCTTCTCTGAGAACCGGGGCCGAGGCGCCGGGAAGGATTCGAGGGCGTTCGCCCCATAGCCCGGCGGCCATGCGGGCGAGCCGCTGGACCCTGAACGGGTTGAGGGCGACGGGGCGGGGGAGGCGCTAGCGATAGCTGATCACTTCGAATTCGATGCCATCGGGATCGAGGAAGTAGAAGCGCCGCCCCGGCTCGTAATCGCCGTGGGAGAAAGGCGTCAGGCCGGCCGCGACCACTCGGGCCTCGGTCGCCTCGAGATCGTCGACCTCGACGCCGATATGGTTGAGCGGCCGGCCCTTCTGGAAATTGTCTTGGGAATAGGTCCTGGTCGGGTCGGTGTAGACGGCGACGTAATTTTCGGCGGAGCCGACATGGATCGTGCGGCCGCCATTCTGCGCCGGTCCCTGCCACCGTATCCGCCAGCCGAATACATGCTCCATCATCCTCGCCGCCCGCTCCGGGTCCCTCACCGTCACGTTGACATGCTCTATCCTGGGTGAAGCCATTCTCATTCTCCTCGCTTGGACTGTGCCGGTTGCGAGTCGTACGACCTCAAGCTAAGTTGAGGTCAAGCTTCATTCGAGGAGATATCTCCATGGCATCGCCGGGCCTCCTGACCATCGGCGAGCTGTCGCGGCGGACCGGCCTCTCCGTCTCGGCGATCCGCTTCTACGAGGCTCGCGGGCTGGTCGGCGCGATCCGGACCGAGGGCAATCAGAGGCGCTTCATGCGCTCCGACATCCGCCGGCTCTCCTTCGCCCTGATCGCCCAGCGCTGCGGCCTCACCCTTTCCGAGATCGAGGCGGAGATGGCGCTTCTGCCGAACGGTCGGGCTCCCACGCGCGCCGACTGGCAGGCGATCAGCACCCGCCTTCGCCAGACTCTGGATTCAAGGATCGCGATGCTGGAGCGGACCCGCGACCGCCTCGACGGCTGCATCGGCTGCGGCTGCCTGTCGCTGGAGACCTGCGCTCTCTACAATCCGGAAGACCGCGCCGCCCGCGCCGGCCCGGGGCCTCGGTTTTTGCTGGGGGACCGGGCCTCGGATTTCGCTTAACCGTCACCCCGGCGAAAGCCGGGGTCTCGGATCGAGAAGTCACGGCGGGCCTCGACGAGATCCCGGCTTTCGCCGGGACGACGATCAGGTTTTCCGGCTCAGCGCCCGCATCGCCTCGTCCAGCCCCTGGAGCGTCAGCGGGTACATTCGCTCCTGCATGAGCTGGCGGACGATCTGCGTCGACTGGCTGTAGCCCCAATATTTCTCCGCAGTGGGATTGAGCCAGACCGCGCTCGGGTAGGTGTTGACCAGCCGCTGCATCCAGACCGCGCCCGCTTCCTCGTTATAATGCTCGACCGAGCCGCCGGGATGGGTGATTTCGTAAGGGCTCATCGAGGCGTCGCCGACGAAGACGATCTTCCAGTCGTGGCCGAATTTGTGGAGCACGTCCCAGGTCGGCGTGCGCTCGGCGAAGCGGCGGCGATTGTCCTTCCACAGGCTCTCGTAGGGGCAATTGTGGAAGTAGAAGAATTCGAGGTTCTTGAACTCGCCATGCGCGGCGGAGAACAATTCCTCGCAGACCTTCACATGCGGGTCCATCGAGCCGCCGACGTCGAGCAGAAGGAGCAGTTTCACCGCATTGTGCCGCTCGGGCCGCATATGGATGTCGAGCCAGCCCTTGCGGGCGGTGCCGCCGATCGTCTCGTCGAGATCGAGCTCGTCGGCCGCGCCTTCGCGGGCGAAGCGCCTCAGGCGTCGGAGCGCGACCTTGATGTTGCGGGTGCCGAGCTCGACCTGGTTGTCGAGGTTCCTGAACTCGCGCTTGTCCCAGACCTTGATCGCGCTTCGGTTGCGGCCGCCCTCCTGGCCGATGCGGACGCCTTCGGGATTGTAGCCATAGGCGCCGAACGGCGAGGTGCCGGCGGTTCCGATCCATTTGCTTCCGCCCTGGTGGCGTCCCTGCTGCTCCTCGAGCCGCTTCTTCAACGCCTCCATGATCTCTTCCCAGGAGCCCAGGGCCTGGATCTTCGCCATCTCCTCGGGGCTGAGATAGAGCTCCGCGACCTTCTTCAGCCACTCCTCCGGGATCGGCGCCGCCTCGGTGCCGTAATCCGCCTCCAGCCCCTTGAAGACCTTGCCGAACACCTGGTCGAAACGGTCGAGCAGCCCCTCGTCCTTCACGAAGGTGGCCCGGGCGAGATAGTAGAATTCTTCCGGGCTGGCGGCGATGACCTCGGCGTCGAGCGCCTCGAGCAGGAGGAGGTGCTCCTTCATCGAGGCCGGGATGCCAGCGGCGCGAAGCTCGTCGACGAAGGAGAAGAACATGATGCGCCGCGTCTAACCCGTTACGCGCGGTGCGTCACCCCGGCGAAAGCCGGGGTCTTGGGGAGACCCGCCGTGCCTTTCCGGGCTGAGATTCCGGCTTTCGCCGGGATGACGGGGGAGGGGCCTCTTCTTCACCCCAGCGAAGGCTGGGGTCCCCGCCGGTGAAAGGCACCGTGCTCTTCACCCCCGGGGCCCAGCGTTCGCTGGGGCGACGGTGCTTGGTTAACGCCGTTTCAATACTTCTGCCTTAGCCACTCTGACGAACCATCAGGGGGCAGCGCGTGGCGACGAGGGCGATCGGGGAAGCGGACGGCGATGCGATCAATATCGTCGCCCGCAATTGCGGCGCCCTGGCGATCGAGTGCAGCGACGTCTCCGGCTATGTCTCCGGGGTTTCCGAACGGATCTCGTCCAACCTTCGAACCCTCGATTCCCTCGAGGAGGTCACCAGCCGGCTTCTGCTCGACCAGGCGCGGGTGGCGGAATCGACCGACGAGGCGCGGATCCTCGCCGAGCAGGCGCGCGAGCGATTGTCGGAAGGGCGGGCCGCGATCGAGGACACGATCGGGATCTTCAGCGGGCTTACCGACCTCGTCGTCCAGCTCGGCGAGCGGATGACCGGCTTCGCCGAAGCGATGAGCCGGGTCCAGAACGTCTCCTCGAGCATCGAGCGGATCGCCTACCGAACGAACATGCTGGCCTTGAACGCCACCATCGAGGCGGCGCGGGCGGGGGAGGCGGGGCGTTCCTTCGCGGTCGTCGCCGCCGAGGTGAAGAAGCTCGCCCAGGAGACCCGCACCGCGACCAGCGAGATCACCGGGACCATCGCCTCGCTGACCCGCGAGGCCGAGGCGGTGACCTCCGAGATCGAAAATGGCGTGGACCGGAGCCGGGTCGCCCGGAGCGGCTTCGCCACCATCACCGACACCGTCCGCCAGGTCGCCGAGATCGTCGCCCTGGTCGACCGCCAGACCGACGGCATCGCCCAGTCGACCAGCCACATCCAGCTCAGCGTCGACTCGGTCAAGTCGGGCCTGTCGAGCTTCGCCGCCGACGCCCGCGACAATGGCGGCCAGTTGCTCCAGGTCCATGGCCGACTGACCAAGCTCGAAACCCTGTCCAACGAGATGCTCGACAGGCTGGCGAGCTCGGGCGTCCGGATCGACGACACGCCCTTCATCGAATTCGCCCAGGCCGGGGTGCGTGAGATCAGCAACGCGATCGAGGCGGCGATCGTCGCCGGCGAGACCGGCGAGGACGACGTCTTCGACACCCGCTACACCGCCATGCCGGGCACCGACCCGGTCCAGTACGAGACCCGCTTCTGCGACTTCGCCGACCGGAAGGTGCGCCCGATCCTGGACAGATTGATGGCCCGCGAGCCGCGGCTGATCGCCTGTGCGATCACCGACAATAACGGCTACCTGCCGACCCACATTTCGGAGCGCTCCCGCCCGCAGAGCCAGGATCCCGCCTGGAACGCCGAGCATTGCCGCAACCGCCGCAATTTCCTCGACGACGTCACCCGCCGCGCGATCGAGAGCGACAAGGAGGCGATGCTCGCCACCTATTCGATGGACCTCGGCCAGGGCCGCTATCTTCCGGTCAAGACCGTGTTCGTCCCGCTCACCATAAACGGGCGCCGCTGGGGCAATTTCGAGCTCGCCTATCGCGACGAGACGATGCGGCTCTAGCCGTCATCCCGGGAGGGACCCCATCAAAGTATTACTTTGATGGGAACCCCAAAGCCGGGACCTCGTGAGAAAGAGGCTCTGCCGGATGAGCTGAGGTCCCGGCTTTCGCCGGGACGACGAGTGGACGAGTCAGTCCGTCCCTTTTCCCTGCGTGTGCGCCCCCGGAAGCTCGATGTCGCTGCTGCCGTCGGGTTTCAGCCGAACCCGGGCTCGAATCCCCGTGGGGTTGGAGAAAAGCTGGCCGATCTGGGCCAGACTCGGCAGCCCGTCATAGGTATCCAGCACTTTCACGTCCGCGATGTCGTGGTGGAGAAGCAGATATTTGCGTTCCTTGGCGAGCCGAACGACCTCCAGCACCCCGCCGCTGTCGCTGTAGAGCACCAGCAGAGCGGAATGGCCGCCGAGGCCGCCGCCGGCCGGGTCCTTGCCGGTCGCCTGGAGCACCGCCGTCTTCTGGCCCCCCACCTGCAACGTGGTCCGGCACCAGTCGCGGCCGATCCGGGCGAGAAGCGGCTTCTGCTTGCCCCGTTTAGCATTGGCGGCCGGCTGCCCCGCCGCGTCCGACATGGCGATCGTCGCGGCGTCGCCGCCGCCTGCCACGACCGCCGCGTCGCCGCGCTCGGTCGCCGCGCATTCTCCGGCGGATATGGGCGCCGCGGGGAGCGGCTGCACCTTGCCCTCGAAGCGCAGCCCGTCGAGCAGGGCGGTCATGACCGCGGCGACCTCGGCGGAGCGCGGCTCCGGACCCGTGACTCGAAGCTTCAGCATCCAGCGGCCGGCCTTGATGAAGGCCGCCTTGGAACGATTGGCGCCGAGATAATTCTCGTAATCCGCGGTGACGGCCACCCCCCGCATTCCGCCCGCCGACGCCACGCCCGTGCCCAGTGATCGGAGCCCCGGAGACCGGGTGCCTCCGCGGATCGCCTGATCGGTGGCGATCGCCTGGACTCCGGTATGCGCGAAGCTGGGATAATAGACGTAGAGCGTGGCAAGTATCTTCTGGTCGGGGCTTCGATATTTGATCGCCGTGTCGAGGCCCTCGCCCTTGTGGCTGAACTCCGCCGTCTCGAAATATTCCACGCCGGCGGCACGGCGCGGTACCGACAGCTGCGCCGGATTGAAGCTGAGCCGTTCGCCCGAAGCTTTCCAGAAAGGATTGGCCGCGGGCGGATCCGCCGCCGCCGCGGGCACGGCGAGGCCGAGCAACAGGGCCCCGAGCAAGATCATTCCACGCATAAGCCACTCTCCCCACGGACGAATGAGGACAGTACGGCTGCTCGGCAATTGTTCGCAAGTCTGTATTGGGAATTCGGATTCGGGCCGCCATCCCGGCGAAAGCCGGGATCTCGTGGAGACCTACTGGCACTTCTTGTCCCGGGATCCCGGCTTCCGCCGGGATGACGGCTAGCTCCCCCGCCGCGCCATGAACGCAAGCCGCTCGAACAGCATCACGTCCTGCTCGTTCTTGAGCAGCGCCCCGTGAAGCGGCGGGATCGCCTTCGATGGGTCGCGGGACTGGAGGACCTCGAGCGGCATGTCCTCGTGGAGGAGAAGCTTCAGCCAGTCGATCAGCTCGCTGGTCGACGGCTTCTTCTTGAGGCCCGGCACGTCCCGGACCTGGTAGAATATGTCCATCGCCTTCGAGACCAGCATCTTCTGGATGCCGGGGAAATGGACGTCGATGATCGCCTGCATCGTCTCCCGATCGGGGAATTTGATGTAGTGGAAGAAGCAGCGCCTGAGAAAGGCGTCGGGCAGCTCCTTCTCGTTGTTCGAGGTGATGACGACGATCGGCCGCTCCGCGGCCTTCACCGTCTCCTTCGTCTCGTAGACGTGGAACTCCATCCGATCGAGCTCCTGGAGGAGGTCGTTGGGGAATTCGATGTCCGCCTTGTCGATCTCGTCGATGAGGAGGACGGGGAGGGTCGGGCTGGTGAACGCCTCCCAGAGCTTGCCGCGGCGGATATAGTTGGAAATCTCGTGGACCCGCGGGTCGCCGAGCTGGCCGTCGCGAAGGCGGGCCACCGCGTCATATTCGTAGAGGCCCTGATGGGCCTTGGTGGTCGATTTGACGTGCCACTCGATCAGCGGAGCGCCCAAGGCGGCGGCGATCTCATGGGCCAGCACGGTCTTGCCCGTGCCGGGCTCGCCTTTGACGAGAAGGGGACGGCGAAGGGTCACCGCCGCGTTCACCGCGACCTTGAGGTCGTCGGTGGCGACATAGCTTTGGGTACCCTCGAACCGCATCCCTGGTCCTTTCCGTGTCCGTAAGGTGAGCGGATAGGGGAGGGGCCGGAGGAGGGCAAGGGGAGGGCATCCTTGCGCCGCGCCACCCCACCGTCATTGCGAGCGCAGCGAAGCAATCCACTCAGCGGCCGCCCAGTTTCTGGGTTGCCGCGTCGCTGCGCTCCTCGCAATGACGAGGTTATGCGGCCGCCCGCGCCTGCTGGCGCGCTTCGAGCAGGTCCCACAGGCCGTGATGCTGGACGAGGATCTGCTGCGCTCCGAACAGCAAGGCGCGCTGGACCGGGGCCGGCTCGCCGTAACCGTCGGCGAGGAGGACGACAAAGTCCCGGTCCGCGGCCGGATAAGCGGGCGTGTCCATGCCGAAGCGGGCGGCGGCCGCGTCGAGACAGGTGCGGATCATCGACCAGTCGAGCACCATCGCCATGGCCGCGCCCAGTGCGCAGCCGCGGCGCTCCGACAAGGCGAGAGTCTCCATCGCATGGCGCTGGCCCAGCACGACCGCGTCGGTGCCGCCGGCGCCCGGAGTGCTCGGCACCGGGCCGGCGGCGACGGCGAGCCGGGCGAGATAGGCGCGCTCCCCGGCGAAGGCGTAGGCGGCATTGGTCAGCCACGTCCGCGCATCGGACTCGACGGCCCGCGCGGCGGCATGGTCGATCACGCCGGGATAACGGCCGTGGAGGACGCAAAGATAGTGGATCAGGTCGGCAAGGTCGCGGACCGCCGTCGGACTCCTCAGCAATTGCGGGCTGGCGGCATAAGGATGGGCGGCGCTGCCATGCTCGGCGAGGCGCGCCAGCAGCAGGGCCCCCGTGAGGGCGCCGCCGGCAGTCTCGACCGATGATGAAGCCATTTGCGGCCCTCCCGAAGCGACGCCTGAGCCGCCCTAAGAGTTTGACCTACATCAATGGCGTAAAAACCCGGTTTACGCCCCGTTAGGGCGGCGGAAAGGCTGTTGCTCCCGAAAGGGGACAGTCCCTCGCCCGCCCTTGGGGAGAGCCGATTTCGACTGTGCCCTTTCGAGGCTGCGGAGACGACGGTCCCAATCAGGCCTCTACGCGGCGAGCGCCATGTCCTGACCGTCGTTTTCACCCGTCTGCGCAGGCGAATCCGCCGCGGCCGGCTGTCCGCTCGCCGCCGGACGGGGGTTCGGCGCCAGGAAGCGCGAGAGCGCGACCGGGATTGCGAGCGCCGCATAGATGCCGATGACCGCGAAGGGGTTGAGCAGAAGGCAAACGGACAGCGGGATTCGCAGCAGGAGGGGGTTGAACCCGAAATCCTCGCCGAGCGCCTCGCACACGCCGAGGATAGTGTGATCGCGGGCGAAGACGGAAGGCTGGGTAGTCTGCATCACGGGCTCCTTGATCGAGAATGCAGGACCCTCAGCACGAGCCGTGCCAGAACCGATAATCCCCGATTTTCCAGAGGGTTGAGCTTCTCCGACGCCTGCAGTCCTGGCGTTTTGAGCCGTCTTTGCGCCAAAAAGTGGGAAAAACCGCCAACTCGGAAACGGCCGTGCCGAAGGACGTGACGACTGGAGCGGGCGAAGGGGATCGAACCCTCGACCTCCACGATGGCAACGTGGCGCTCTACCGCTGAGCTACGCCCGCATCAGTCGTAATGCCGGAGCACGCCTCGGGCGAGACTGCATGCATTCGATCGGATCACGGGGTTGTGACGAAGCCGAAAGGCTGGAACTTCGCGTCAGGCGCCCTCGCGATCGGAGCGCATGCTGCCGCCCCGAGGTCAGCTACCTCGGCCGTAGACCCGGCGAAGAAAGAGCGCGTTCGTCATGGTGCCGGCGCCTATGCGGATGTCCGTTCGCCTCGTCAAGCCTTCGCTCCCGCGGCAGCACCAACTCGCCCGGCGGCGTGGCTTCGGTCGACCCGCGCCGCACTGCTCGATTCAATTCGAGCGGACTCGCTCATCCTGGCCGCCATGCCGCGCATGAGAAGCGGCCGCGGCCTCGCCTATTTGCTGCCGCCGCCGAAGGTGTAGGTCAGCGCCAGGCCGCCGGAAAACTGGTCGCGCGAGCCGTAGGTCCTGACCACCGGCGAGCGGCTCGCGTCGCCGATCAGCCTATCGTATTTGGCGTAGCTGTAGATTCCCCAGCGTTTCGTGAACTGGGTCAGGAAGCCCGCGGTCGCGCCGACCGCCTGGATGCCGCCGTCGGGCCGGTAGGCGGCGAGGCCGGTTCGCACCGATTCGGCCGGGGTCACCCCGAAATAGGCGCGGTGGTAGCGGGCGTCCGACCAGGTGACCCGCGGCCCGATCGAGAACAGCCACTCGTCGCCGTCGCGGGCGACGAAGTCGGCGCCGGCCTGGCCCGTCCAGCCCTCGTGCCCGCCCAGGCCTTTGCGCGCTTCGGTGCGGATCCGGAATTTGCCGCTGAACGCATATTGGACGAAAGCCCCCGCCTCGACCGTGAAGCCGACCTTGTCGAGCGCCGCTCCGACGTCCTTCGCCGTCCGGCTGCCTTCGAAGTTGAGCGCCGGCCCGATCTCGAGCCCGCCCTGCTTGATCAGCGACGGCCCGAAGCTCTCGTCGGGCGCCTCGAAGCCGAACTCCCTGCTTCCGCGGGCGAGCGACGCATCGACCAGCGGGCGAAGGCTGTAGCTGTCCGCTCCGGGATAAGCCGGGACGAACTGGGCGCCGAGCCCGACCCGGACTCGGCGGGGTTCCTTCTTTTCCTCCTGCTCTTCTTGCGCTTCCTGCTCGTCCTGAGCGGTGGCGGGGGCGCTCCAGCCGGCGAGGACCAGGAGGACGGGGAGCGCGGCGGCGATGGCAAGGGGGATTCTTTTCATGCCGTGAGAACGGGTGCTGAAGGCCATTGTTGCATGGCCGTGATGATACCGTCTCATCTCCGCCGAGTCAGCAGGAATGTGACGGGAGCGGTAATCGCGCCATCACCCCTCCGATATCCCCCCGATCAGCGGCCCCGGCGGGCACCGTGTCCGACGGTGAGCGGAACTTGGCACGCCGGAACGGCGGAAATATCGGACGGCGGATTCGAGGCAAAACCGGCGGCCCCGGAAGATCGGGCAGCGACTTTCGCCGACGATCACGCCGATTCCGCCGGCCGGCGCGGCCCAACCTGCCTTCCCTTCGCTCGACCTCGGGAAGTCGCTTTACCTCCATTGTGGTTGCAGTCGGCGTTGACCATTGATCTTGGCCTAATGTATCGGTCGCAGTCTAACATATATCGATCAAGACTTCGCCATAAGGATGACCTGATGATCAAAGTCAGTACAAAGCACAGGTTGCTTTCCGCCGCAGTCGCCGTGGGTGCCGCTCTGGCCATCGCCGGGCCGGCGATTGCGCAGTACCATCAGGGCAGCGATCTTCTGTACGAATATTATTATTACAGCGATGCGACGTACACCGACAACGTGGGTTACGACCGCGACACCTGCAACCGTTGGGGAGTCGGCAGGACCGCCACCGACGGCAGTTCGACACCCTATGTTTAGGCGCAACCCTGGGCTTATTGCGTCGACGGCCAGCTCCAGCCTTATTGAGCTGAGAGGCCGCCGGGCAGCAAGCCAAGCAGGCGTGGGCGCGGCTAGGTCAGCGCCCGCGCCTCCTCGGCGGTGGCGAGCGGCTCGCCGGCGACGATCACGATGGTCGAGTTGAAGCGGGTGATCGCGTAGAGCTTCCTGGCGAAGGCGCTCGGCAACCGGATGCAGCCGTGGGAGGCGGGATAGCCGGGCACCCGGCCGGCGTGGAGCGCCACCCCGCCCCAGGTCAGCCGCTGCATGTAGGGCATCGGCGCATCGTCATAGAGGTTGGAGCGGTGCATCACCTTCTTCTGGAGGATCGGGAAGACGCCCGCGGGGGTGTCCTTGCCCGGCTTGCCGGTCGAGACCCTCGACGAGTCCCACAGCTCGCCCTTCCTGAAGACGAACATCTTCTGCGAAGGGAGGCTTACGA
>DASWLY010000091.1:0-12277 GCA_036400035.1 Allosphingosinicella sp. | reverse complement strand
GACCCGCGAGTTCCACGTCACGGCGGAGCGCCGGAGCCTGGTCTATCGGGAACCCGATTTGGTCGATCCGCTGGGGCTCGTCTACCGGCTGACGAAGGTCGTCGGTCCGAACGGCAGGGAGATTCCCGTCCGTCAGAAGATGGACCCTAACGAGCCGTTGATCCTGCGCTGCCGCGAAGGCGAGACGGTCAAGGTCGTCCTCACCAACGGCATCCCGGCCGACGCCGACATGCGGCCGGAGCCCTATGCTCCGAGCGTCCCGGTCGAGGAGTTCGACGGGACGAACCGTCCGGTTCGGCCGGTGTCGAGGCAGGTCTCGATGCACGCCGACCTGGTGCGCTTCGACGTCAGGACCTCGGACGGAGCCACGGTCGGCCGCAATCCGCGGCAGACGGCGGCGCCCGGGGAAACGGTCACCTACACCTGGCAGACCAGCCGTCCGGCGGGAAGCCCGGAGCCGATCGGGCCGCTCCTGCTTCAGGACATGGCGGACTTCCGCAACCACCGTCATCACGGGCTGATCGGCGCTCTGATCGTGGAACCGGCCGACGCCCGGGCGCTCCATGTGCCGGAGGACGAGAACACGGCCGAGGACCACTCCGCCGAGGCCTGGGACGGCCCGCGCGCCACGATCGTGGCCACCGTGAACGGCGAGCGGCGGGTCGCCGAAGAGGCGGTGGTGCTGCTTCAGGACGGCCTTCGCCACTTCCTGCGCGGCAACCTCAACATGCCGATCTCGGACGAGCCGCCGGCACCGGGCGAGGACCAGGTCGACCATGAGGACCAGGGGCAGAAGGCGTTCAACTACCGGTCCGAGCCGATCGAGCGTCACCTCAACAATCCGAACCCGGCGACTCCGATCTTCAACGTGCCTGCGAACGCCAATGTCCGGCTGCATCTGATCGGGGCCGGCGACAAGCCCCGCCAGCACAGCTTCACCGTTCATGGCGTGGCTTGGCCCGACCACGACTATCTCGGCGACGACTCGCCGATGGTGGCTTCGGAGTCGGCGATCTCCACCGGCACCGCCCGGACCTACGAGTTCAAGACCGGAGCGGCGGCGGACTATGCGTATCGGTGCGGAGTGCTCAAATGGGCGGTGCCGCAGGGCCTGTGGGGCCTCTTGCGGGTAGGGCCCGCGGAAGACGAAGACGGGGTGACGGACGGCGACAAGGGCGACATCGTCGTCCGCGACGGCGGCCAGACCTGGCGCCTGAAGACTCCGGTGAAGCTCGGAGAGGGCGAGGCGGTGAACCCCTGGGTCGGAAGTGGCGAGGCCCCCGGCTCCGCCACCGAGGCCAGCCTCCTTCGAATCCGCGAAGGCACTCAGGCCGAACCTTCGACCAGCCTAGTCCCGCTCGCCAAGGTGGAGAGGGTCGTCCTCGCCACCGATCCGGCCCTCCAGGCGGCGGGAGTGGGCCCGAATTCCACGGCCGCCGACAACATGGCGGCTTTGGTTTCGGTCTGCCAGGCGGTGGATGGCTCGCACGCCGCGGCCATCGGGCTGTTCGGCTCGGGCATCAGCTACGGCCAAAGCCACTCGGCCGTGGTTCCCGGCACCGCGGTCGGCGGGATCGGAGTCCATGGGATCGGCTACGCGACCGGTATCTACGGTGCGGGGCAAGGCGGCTTCTTCCACGGCAAGACCTCCCACGCGAGCGGATTTGCCGCCGGCGTCAATGCCATGGTCAGCAATGAGAGCGGCAGCAACGCCAGCTACGACCCCGCCGGCTATTCCTCCTGTGGGATTTCGGTCACCGCCGCGGGAACGGCGGACATGCCGGCGGCCATCATCGTCTCGAACTATCACGGCCGACAGTTCGAATATGGCATCGCCTTCACCGGCCTCGTCCTCGGCGGGAAGACAGGCGGGATCAAGACGGCGACGATCCGCGACGACAGCGCCTCGCCCACCGTGTTCGACATCAACGGGTCGCACGCCACCGGCCTCGATATGTCGGACGCGACCTTCTCCGGCAAGGCGGTCCTGCTCGGCGATGCGCACTCGCTGGGCTGGAGCGACGTCGGCTTCGTCCGGAGGGGAGTGAAGGAGGTCGCGGTCACCTCCGGCAGCGAGCTCGCCAAGCTCACCGCGCGGCAGATTTGGGCTGTGGGTGGCACCGTTGGTGCGGGGAGCACTGAGACGCCTGCGGTGGATGGGCAAATGATCGGGGCGTTCGCCATTCAAAGTGGGGGCGTCTTGGGGGCCGCGATCACCGGCTTTGCAACGGAGCCCTGGACGACGGCAACGCGTGGCACCCGGCTGCAGTTCTGGACCGCTGCGACCGGCTCAACCGCGGGGGCCGAGCGGGTCCGGATTCGGGAGACGGGGCTCGACATACGCAGCGGCGGCAGCCTGCTAGTCGAGGGCACCAAGGTGGTCGGGGCCCGGGGCGCCCCGGTCGACAACGCGACAGACGCCGCCTCGGCCGTCACCCAGCTCAATGAGCTGCTCGAGCGGCTTCGGGTACACGGCCTGATCGGAACACGCCCCGTGTTTTGGGAGCCCGGCCCCCCGCCCCCCATGGACGACGTCGGGGTCTAGACCGCCCCCGACCTGCCGCCGCGAGGCGAAGCCACCCAGCGCGGCCGTGGTCCGCTGGGTGGCTTTTGCCGTCCGGGCCCTCGTCGGCGGACGAGGCCGGACTGTAGATAAGCCATTGCAATGTAGGACTTGTTCTGTTTTCGTTCAGGCCATGAAGTTCTTCGTTCCTCATACCGGCGACGACGAGGAGGCCGAGCGGGTGTGGGCGGCGGCACGGGCCGATCTGTTCGACCAGGGCCTTCCCACCACCCGCCGGAAGATCCGCGCTTTGTCGCTCCACCATCGCGGAAGCCATCTCCTGCTCAAGGTCGGGATGGAGGTGCCGGACGCCGGCGAGCCGGTGATGATCATCCTCGAGGCGAGCAACCTCGACGTCTTCTACGTGCTCACGCCGCTGAGGGGCGTCATCGAGGGCTCGCCCTACGTGCTCGGCCTGGACGAGCACGGCCGTGCGATCGACTTCGACGAGAGCGAATGAGCGGGGGGGGGGCAGGCAATCGACCTCCCCGTCATCCCGGCGGAAGCCGGGATCCCGGGACGAGAAGTCTCGGCGGGTCTCCACCAGATCCCGGCTTGCGCCGGGATGACGCGGCGGTCTCAACCGGATCCCGGCTTCCGCCGGGAGGACGAGACAGTGTCCAGCCGCGGGCGATTGGGGACCAGGATCAGGGTCCGGCCCTCGACCCGCCAGGCGGCGAGCTTCGAGAGGAAGTTCATCCCGATCACGTCCATGTCCCCGAAGGCGGGCGAGACCACCACCTTGAGATCGCGGGCGACGATGTTGCCGAGCCGAAGCTCCCCGACGCTGCCCGTCCGCGCGGGCGCTAATCCGTTCGCGGTCCGGAGCACCACCGGCACCGGCCCGGCCTTCGCCTCGACCGACGCGGCGGCCGCCGTCCCGTCCGAGATCGCCGTCACGGTGGCGCCGCTGTCGATCAGCATCCGCCTCGGCACCCCGTTCACCGTCGCCTTCGCCCAGAAATGCCCATCCGACGCCATCGGGATCCTGACCTCGCGGCCGACCACCTCCTGCCCGTCGAGCCCGAGATCGTCGCTCAGCCGGGCAAGCCAGGGCTGATAGGGCGCCTGCTGGATCAGGAGGAAGATCGCCAGGGCGAAGATCGCCAGCGACACCGCGAAGCGAAGCACCCGGCCGATCACCGGCAGTCGGAACAGAAGCATGAGCAGCAAGGCGGCGCCCAGCGCGTAGAGCGCGATCTGAGTCCAGTCGGCATGGGCGGTGAGCGGCATTGCACCAGGAATGTGGGAAGCCGAAGCCGCCGCCGCCAGCTGTTGCCTTCAGGACACAGGCTTGCCCACTTTTGGGCCCTAACGTCTTGTAGCCGCTCAAGGATGACCCACCTGCCCGCTTCCGGTCGCGGGATGCGACGTTGTAAAAAGGCTGAGAACAACATGAAGAAGATTGCACTGCTGGTGAGCGCGATGGTTCTGCCGCTCGCCGTCCCGGGCGTTGCCCACGCGCAGGAGTCGGCGGGCGCTCGTCCCTATGTCGGCGTGCAGGTGGGTCTCCACGACCTCAACGTCGACACGGACGATCTCGACACGAACACGTTCGACATCGACGATTCCGCGGTGACCTATGGCGGCTATGCCGGTGTCGACTTCGATCTCGGCCAGTCGGCGGTGATCGGCGTCGAAGGCAATTTCAACCTCGGCAACGGCCCGATCGACAACGAATATGGAGTCGCCGGCCGAGTCGGCTTCCGCGCCAAGGGCGGCTCGGTCATCTTCGCCCGCGCCGGCTACCAGTGGGTCAATGTCGACGGCGCCGGACTGCTCGGAGTCGACGAGAGCCTGATCGACGACGGCGATATCGACGACACGATCGGCGACTACCTCGTCGGAGTCGGAGCGGACATCGCGGTGGGAGAGCGGATGGGCCTTCGAGTGGCGGTCGACACGATCTCCTTCGACACCCTTCGCCCGAGCGTCGGCCTGCACCTGAAGTTCTGAGGCAGGCAGCGGTTCAAAGGCATGGAAGTGGCCGGTCAGGCGACCGGCCACTTCTTATTTTGCTCATTCTCCGGCTCGCCGAGGCGGGCACGCCGCTCAGAGGCGGGCCTTGCATTGTAGGAAATGTTCTGTTTTCGTTCTGGGTATGCAGGACGAGTCGCCACGATCCGGCCGAGAGCCGCGTCCCGACCGCGAGGCGGGCGAACCATGAAGTTCTTCGTCCCCTACGCCGTCGACGACGATCATGCCGAGCAGATCTGGTCCGACTCCCGGGCCGACCTCTTCAACCTCGGACTCCCCACCACCAAGCGCCGGATCTGGGCCCTGTCGCTCGACGCGAGCCCCCATTGCCTGCTCAACATCGGCCGCGAAGTCCCGGACGAGGAGGGCCCCGCCCTGATCATCTTCGAGGCGAGCGACCGGAACGTCTATTACGTCTGCACCCCGTGGTGCGGAGTCCTGGGCGGCGAGCCCCATGTGCTCGCGCTGAGCGAGCGCGGGCGGGCGATCGACTTCGACCAGGTGGTGGAGGGGCACGCCTGAGCCGGGGCGCCCGAGCTCCCGGGACTTCGCCTTCCCCAAAAGCCCGAGTCGCGCCTGCAACGCGCGCGAGCGTCTGCATCCGTTGCCTGCGCGATCGCGTACCTGCCGGAAGATTGCAGGAGTGAAGTCCTTGGCTACCGCACGCAAGATCCCGCTGAAGGGCACGAGAGCCGCCGTCGCGCGATCGGTGATCGTTTCGCCGCTGTTGAACCTGGCGCCCGCGGACGGGACAGGCGCGACCATCAGGCACCGCCGGCCGGTGCTGGAGCTCGGAGACAGCCGCATCGGCGGGACCGCCACGCTCTCGCTCAGCCCGGACCGCCGGACGATAGACGTCTTCGTCGCGCTGGACCGGCCAAGGGCCGCCACGCTTCACTTGCGCCGGCTCCATGTCGCCTACCCGTGGAACGCGGCCGAAGCGGAAGAAAATCTCCTCGTCGTCGAGGTCGTGCCGTGCGGCCGGTCGAACGTGGAGCCAGGCCTCGCCCGACGTTTCTCGCTGGATCACAGGCACGCCTGCGCGAGCTTCGAGGGCAGCGAGGCGCTTCTGAAGGCCGGCATCTGCCTCTCCGAGCTTCGGGCCGGATCGGTGGCGGGAATCCACGTCGAACCGGCACTGGCCCGCCGCCGCGCCGGGCCGGGGCAGGCGGAGTATCTCAGCGAGCGGATGCTGATCGAAATCGGCGCGGCCGAATGCAGCGCGACCGCCGTCGCCGCCAGCCGGCACGTCGAGCTCGCCACCCTCTACGCCCGGCGGCTCAGGGACGCGGCCTCTCAAGTGCACTGAGCCGCGGCCGGATGGGCTCGGAAGGCCGAAAGATCCGGCGGCTGCATCCGGCGGCGAAACCCCACCGTATCTTGCAACGCAGCCCCTCAACGGCTGCCTCACAGGAAAGATTTCCGATCATGATGAAGCTCAAGATGCGCTCAGCCCTCCTCGCCGCAACCCTCGCCGTCGCCGCGGGCGGCGTTGCGATCGCGAAGAACCCGATGGTGGGCGGGGCGGCCATGTATGCGAACCGGACGATCGTGCAGAATGCGGTCAATTCGAAGGATCACACCACGCTCGTCGCCGCCGTCAAGGCCGCCGGGCTGGTCGACACCCTGTCCGGAACCGGGCCGTTCACCGTCTTCGCGCCGACCAACCAGGCGTTCGGCAAGCTTCCCGCCGGAACCGTCGACACCCTGGTCATGCCCGCCAACAAGGCGATGCTGACCGACATCCTCACCTATCATGTCGTCGCGGGCCGGATGACCTCCGCCCAGCTCGCCGCGAAGATCCGCGCCGGCCGCGGCACCGCCCGCCTCACCACCGTCCAGGGCCAGCCGCTGACGGCGCGAATGCAGGGCCGGTGGCTGGTGCTGACCGACGCCAAGGGCGGCAAGTCGCGGGTGACCACGGCCGACGTGATGCAGTCGAACGGAGTGATCCACGTCGTCGACACCGTCCTGATGCCCTGATCCGGACGGGTCCGCTTAGCCCCCCTGTGCGGACTCATCTGGCGAGAGCGGAGCCGAACATGGCAGCCCCTGTCCAAACCTGCCCGGCTCCGCTCTCAAATCTTGCGCTCTTTCCCGCTGTGGCGGGATGGTGCATGGATCGCCTCATGGAACACGCCGCCGGCGCCGGAACCGGGTCCGAGGAGGGCCGCCGCCTCGCCGACACGCTGACCGCGGTCGCGGGCGGCGACCGGGCGGCGATGGCCGATCTCTACCGGCGAACCTCCGCCAAGCTCTTCGGAATCTGCCTTCGCCTCCTGCAAAGCGAGGCCGAGGCGGAGGAGGTGCTCCAGGAAACCTACGTCACGATCTGGCGCAAGGCCGCCCTGTTCGACTCCGCGAAGGCGAGCCCGATCACCTGGCTCGCGGTCGTCGCCCGCAACAAGGCCGTCGACCGGCTGCGCGGGCGCGGGCCGAGGCCCACCGCCGGCCTCGAGGAAGCCGCCGACATCGCCGACCCCGAGGCTTCCGCGCTCGACCGGCTCGAGGACGCCCAGGAACGGCGCCGGCTGACCGGCTGCCTGGACGAGCTCGACCCGCGCACGGGCCACATGATCCGCTCCGCCTTCCTCGACGGCGCCACCTATCCGGACCTGGCGGAGCGGGAAGGCGTTCCGCTGGGAACGATGAAGAGCTGGATCCGCCGGGGCCTGCTCCGGCTTCGAGGGTGCCTGGAGCGATGAGCGACGATCCCGACATGATGGGCGAGGAGCTCGACCTGCTCGCGGCCGAATATGCGCTCGGCCTGGCGGACGGGGCTGACCAAGCCCGCGCCGAAAGCCTGCTTGCGGCCGATCCGGATTTCCGCGGCCGGGTCGAGCGCTGGTCCGGCCGCCTCGCGCCGCTGCTCGACGACGTGGAGGCCGCCTCGCCCCCGCTTGGCCTGTGGGGCCGGATCGAGCAGGCGATCGATGCCGCCGCCGCCCCGGCGCCCCCCGCGACGGCACCCGCATCGGCGCCCCCGGCGACTCCGCCGGCCTCGAACGTCCACGTCCTCCGCCGCAAGGTCAATCTGTGGCGCGGCTATTCGGCCGCCGCCACCGCGCTCGCCGCCTCGCTCGCTTTCTTCCTCGTCGCCCGCCCGCCCGCGCAGGCACCGGCGCCTCCGCCCGCCCCCGCGCCCGCCCCGGCCCCCGCCCCTTTGGTGGCGACGATGGAGGCGGAAGGAAGCCCGGCCAAGCTCGTCGCGACCTACGATCCCGCCAGCGGAATCCTCCTCGTCGCCCCCGCCGCGGGCGTCAGCGCCGTCCCGGGCCACGCCCACGAATTGTGGCTCATCCCCGCCGACGGCAAGCCCCGCCCCATGGGCCTGCTCGAGCCGGGCGCCCCTCGCCGGATGCCGATCCCGCCCGCTCTGCTCGCTGAGATGAAGGCGCAAGTCACCCTGGCCCTGTCCGTCGAGCCCGCCGGCGGCTCCCCCTCCGGCCTGCCCACCGGGCCGATCGTCGCCTCCGGGAAGCTCGTCCGCGCCTGAGGCCCGGGGGCCGGCTTGCAATGTAGGAAATGTTCTGGTTTCGTTCGATCGTGAGCGACCAGGATGCCGAGCCCCGCAAGCCCCATGCCGACCCGGAGGTCGAGGCCTTGCTCCATTTCCCGCCGGTGGTCCGCAAATGCGTCCGCCACGACGGCTGGCTCCACGAGCGGCAGGTCGAGTTCATCATCGCCCTCACAATCCTCGGCCATGCCGAGCAGGCCGCGCAAGCCGCCGGCGGAACGCTGAGCGGCGCCTACAAGCTTCGCACCGCCAACGGCGGCGAGGGCTTCGCCGCCGCCTGGGACTCCGCCCTCGCCCTCCACCTGCGCCGCAATCCCCGCCCCGATCCGAAGGGCCGCCCGTCGCGCGGCGAGATCGAGTCCGGCACCGGCCGCAAGGCGTGGCCGGCTCCGCCGCCGCCGCCGGTCCCGGAGCCGGAAGAGGAGGCGCGGGAACAGGAGGAGATGCTCGACAACATTCTCGTCACCTATCTGATGAAGGTGAGCGCGGAGCGCGAGGCGCGCCTCTCCGGTCGGATCGTCGAGGCCGACCTCTACGTTCGCCAGCTCTCCTGGTTCGAGGTCGTGATCGATCTCGCCGGCCGGGGCCCCGAGCTTCTGATGCGGCTGAGGCGCGGCGACCTTCACCCCGGCAAGATCGTCGCCACGCCGATGAGCCTCCTCCTCGCCCGGGCCCGCCGGAAGATCTGGGAATTGCACGGCGAGCCCGAGCGCCCGCCCGAGCCCCAGCTCGGCCGCCACGACGACGAGATCGCCACCGGCCCCCCGCTCGAAAGCCAGCGCACCGACCCTCACCTCAGCGACAGCGAATGGCGCCGCCGCCAGGCGGAAAAGCAGGCGCTGGCCGCCGAAGCCCAGCGGGCGTGGGAGGAAAAGGCGCGGGCGGAGTCGGAGGAATGGCGCAAGCGCGAGTCGGGGAGTGACGCCCCCGAGGCCGAAGGCGAGGCGGGCGAGCGGTGAATTTCTACATGCCCTGCACCGAATGCGACGAGCAGGCCGAGATGATCTGGTCCGGCCTTCGCCAGCGCCTGGCCGGCCTCGGCCTCCCCACCACCCGCCGCCGCATCGCCGCCGTCTCCCCCGACGACCGGCCCGACCTCCGGTTCGAGGTCGGCCAAAGCCATCCCCATTCGGGCGAACTCATCCTGCTCATCCTCGAGACGAGCGGCCTCGGCCTCTACTGGATCTTCACCCAGAACCACGGCCTGGCCCGCGGCGTCCCCTATCCGGTCATCGACGAAACCGGCAGCGCGATCGCCTTCGAGGAGTCGGCGCTCGAGCGGCTTTGGGGGGATTACCTGAGGTGAGCCGCGCCGCGCTTGAGCAGCGCTGCGGACGCTCAGCCCGGGTGCAGCGAACGGAGTCAGCGCAGGCCGGCCGGTGAGGCGCGTGGCCTATGGCAGAGCGAACTCGTCTGACGTCGGAGTGGCTCTTCGCCGAAAGCGACCGAGCAAGGACTTGTGGAGGTGCCGACACAGCAAGCCCAGCCAAGATCAGGCCAGCATCGATGGGGTGATAAGCGGCCCGTCTACCACGCTTCTCAAAAGGTCCGCCTGCTCTGGCTCAAGCTCTACCAGTAGGCCTAGGATGTTGAGGACGTTGAGCAGCTCGGCAGTGTATTCGGGAAGCCAACGGTCAGCTTGGATCGCCTGGAGAGGCGAGGGCGGCCGCTTGTCCCCGATTTGAGGACGTTCGCGGTTCCTTTTTCGGTAGCTGAACCATTGGCGAAGCACTTGCTTTCCCGACACCTCGTAGGACCAAACAGCGGCCTGAACATTGTCGATAAAGCCTGACCCTAGCTTCAGCCGCTGCTGCACCGGGTCGTAATCGATCGTATCCGGCATGTGGGCAGGATCGGCCGGAATGGCGCCATCTTCCGGCACATAAGGCCTTCGCTCCGGGGGCAGACGGGGCGGAGCGGACGGCCGGCCATTGGCAGGATCGGCGAAGCGTTCGCCGAAGCTGTGAAGCCAGACGACCTTGCGTCCCAATGCTGCCGCTTCGTCGAAGAGTGACTTGTCTGCCGTTATCGGCAGCCGAAGCCCGGGACGCACGAGGTCGCTGCGAAAACGCTCCGTGTAAGCCGGAGAGGCGAGCAAGGCCGCGACGTACGCGAAAATGTCTAGGGGATCCGGAGACGATCCATGCCGCAGGGTCAGGGCGGCGATGACGGCATCGGAGACATTGGCCTCGTGGGCAGCGGCATCCTTCCAGAGTGGGAAGACACGACCGCCGAATGAACCTCTATAATGGTCCAGGTCCGGTATTATGGCGGTGACAGTTGCAGCTGGGCCATTGCGGGGCGCCGTCCTGCTCAAGGCAGTCAGATAGACTTGATGCTTTTCGGTGTACCCCTCCCAAAGCCCGGGATTTGGACGATTGATCAGTCGGTAGTCGGGGATAATCCATTGGCGATCAAAGGATCTGAAGCCATATGCCACGGGCTTTGTTAGGCGCAAAGCGGTGGCGGCTTTTTGTGCGACATCTGTGTCTTTGCTTGCCCTGTTGCCGAGGCCATACTCGATGGATGCCAGCGCCTCGTGGTGACCGGAAAAGGCCTTGCTGCCTTTAGCTGCCGTCCGGTCCCCGCCCTCATGCGGGTGAAACTTCACCGCGCGCCGCGCCGAATCCTTCTCGCCAATCAAAGCCGCCCAACGCTGCTCGAGCGACTGCCGATCTGGCGAGATGATCCAGGTCCTGCCTGGCATCACGCCGGAGCCTCCATCTCCAAGAATATCCTCCAATGGGACGAGATCGGCCCAGCCACCGGTGAATTCCGGGAGAAATGGAGCACGCCATTGCGTCGGGCCGTCACGCCAGCCGTCGCCGCCTAGGCCCAGCTCGGCCAATTTGTCGAACTTCTGCTCACGAAGGCCAAGCTCGAGCGAACGGTAGCGGACTCGAGCGGGTACACCGGCATCGTTCGCGGGTGATCGGGACGCGATAACTATGCAGATCGGCTGCTGAACGCCCTCGAAGATGCGGGTGGCGACTTCCGGCTGATGGCCTTCAGGCGAGCAGTCGATGATCCAGATCTCGTCGCAATCACGGCGCAGATCGTGCCTCATCTTCTGGAATCCGGGCCCGTTCAGGAAACCCGCTACGGTGATGTAGCAGATGAGCCCGGACAGCTTTTCCGGCTCCGGAGGTTCCTTATCCCGGCCGCCGCTGCCCTGTTCGAACACCTTCCAGGCCGCCCACCGCCAGAAATAGACGTAGAGATTGCGCAGATGCTTGGAATGCGCGCCCACCTTCCATTCCTTGGGCGGCTGCCAGTCTTTTAGCGGCGCCTTACGAAAGGCTGAGCCCTCTTCCACCCAGCCGCCCCGCCCCATCGCCTTTTCCTTGTAGGGCGGATTGCCGATGACCAGCGTGATCGGCTGCGAAGTCTTCACCTTGTTCGCAGCGATGCGCGAGCGCGAAAGCTGGCGGCTAAGACCTGTTCCGGTCTCCTCATGTTCGTAAGGATCGGCGAGCGTGTCGGTGACGAATAGGTGAGGTGAACCCTCCGCGCCGAGGGAAAGCATTTCGGCCAGAAGACGGAGCTGGGCGACGGCGAAGGCGCCGAACTGCAGTTCGAATCCGTAGAGGCGCTGTGCCGCCGCTTCAATGCCCGCGCGCACGGCGCCCTTTCCCTGGTCGGCCTCGATTGCCTCCGCAATGCGCCGGATGAGCGCCAACAGGAATGTGCCCGATCCGGTTGCCGGGTCGGCGATATGGACTTGCGGACTAGCGATGCCGTCATGGACAGCGAAGCGACCAGGAGCTTTCAGCGCCTCGTCGCACAATCGAACCATCGCCTGCACGACCTGGGGAGGCGTGTAGTAGGAGCCGGTGAGCTTACGAAGGCGGCGGTCATATACGTCGAGGAAGCGCTCGTAAAAGTAGAGCCATGCTTCCGGATCGCCTTTTGAGATGATCGCCCAGTCCACGACGTCGAGCACGCGCTTCATGGTGTTCAGTGAGGCGGATAGGACGGTTTCCGGTTGTTCCGTCAGCAACCGAAGCGCCGTCCCGATCAACGTGTTCGACTCGCCCAGCTTCTTGGCAACGGCGTCGAGATCTCCCGACAGCGAAAGCCCAAGGGACTTCGCCATCAGCAGGCCGAACGTCACGGCTTGAGCATATCCGTCGGCGAACTGATCATTGTCGGCATGCGGGAAAAGAAGGGTTCGCCAGTCCTGAGCCAGATCGAGCAAAGGCGCGCTTCCTGCCTCCATC
>DASWLY010000090.1:0-2839 GCA_036400035.1 Allosphingosinicella sp. | reverse complement strand
CTGCTCTATCTCGTCGCGCGTCTTACCGAGGAAGGCCACCCCGTCGACGGCGGTGTTGACCATCCGCTGAAGGTCGTCGATCTGATCGGCGGCCCGGGCGAGCGCCTTCGGCTGATCCCCATACCCGCCGAGGATGTCGCGGCGCTTCTCCCCGGCCGCCGCCGCCGCTTTCTGGATCGCGCGGGCGTCGGCGATGAGACGGGCGGCCGCGGTGCTCGACGCCTGCCCCGTCGAGTCGATGCGCTCCATCTCGTCGTCGTAAGTCTTCAGGATCGCGAGGCGGGCGTTGAGATATTCCGGGCTCGCATCTCCGCCGAGCGACGCCTTCCGCTCCTCAAGGGCGAGCAAAGCCGCGTCGCGCCGACCGGCGGCTTCGTCTTTCTCGTCTGCCTCGCGCTCTTGGACGGCCCTCTTCTCCTCCGCGCGGGCCTCGCGAATCGCCTTTTTCTCTTCGCTCCTGGCCTGGGCTTGGGCCTTCTTCGCGTCCTGGATCCCTTTGACCTCGGAGTTGTAGGTCGCGATGATCTGCTTGCGCTGATCGAGATACTCCTGGTCGGTCATCCCGGTCGCGTCGCGCTGTTGCTCGAGCGCCAGGAGCCCCGCGTTCTTCCGGCCGGTGGCGGCGATGAGCGGGTTCGTGGCCTCTATCTGGGCCTGGGAGGCGGCCTCGCGATCGAGCTCCGCCTTGGACTTACGCCTGATCTGTTGCCCCGGCGTTATCGTGCCGAGAGCGACGCCTAGGTCGCCGGGCTTGGCCTTGCCGATGATGACCCGCCGCCGAGCGAGAGCTTGGTCGGTCTCGATTGCCCTCTCGCGCACCCTGCCGGCGGCCTCGCCGAGTTCCGGAAGCGCAGTGCCGAGACCCTTGATAGCGGGCGCGAGCCGCCGGATTTCCTTCTCGAATTCTCCCAGGCTTCCGCCATCCCGGAAGCGGGTGAGCGCCGCGGCGAGGTCCTTCTGAGCTTGCGGCCGGTTCTGGAAAGCGGCCTCCGCCTGGGCCTTGTCGGGGCGGAAGAAGTCGTTCTCCCTCCGGCGCTGAAGGAACGGCATGACCCGGGCGAAGAGTTGCCCGCGCTCGTGCTTCCATTGCTCGATCGAGCTTTCAACGGCGACGGTCTGCTGTTTCGCCTTCGCCTGGAGCTCGAGGGCGCCGATCTGCTCGTAGATCTTTCCGGTCGTCTTATCGATCGACCTCTCGAAATCGCGCTGTGCGTCTTCGTTACGGCGGGTCGCGGCCTCGGCGGCGGTCTCGGCGGTGACGAAGAGGTAGATAGCCGCCGTGATCGCCGTGAAGGCGATCATCAGCGGACCGCCGAGCATGCTCACGAGCCCCATGCCGGCCGTGCGCAGGAACCGCATCCCGGTCGCCAGCCGCCCCGTCGAGACGGCCGCTTCCGTCATCTGGGCGCGGGCGAGGTTCTGGGTCGCAATCGTAAGAGCCCCGGTCTGGACCGTCAGGAGGCGCTCTTCCGCGAGGAGGGCGGCGTGGATCTGGGCGAGGCGCGCTTCCTCCGTTGCAAGCGCCTTTGTCGCCGCGGCCGCACGAAGCCTCGCTTGCTCGGTCGAGATGCCCGCCGGCCCAGCGCCGGGCGCGGCGACTCGCCCGAATCGGGAGGCCGCCGCCGCCGCAGCGGTCTCCCTGGCCTGGACGGCCTGGGCGCGCAGCGCGGCGATGTTGCTCTCGATCGCGGCACCCTCGGCGCGCAGACCCACGACGGAATGAGCGGTGGCCTGGGCCCGGACGGTCTCATTCTGAACCGCCTCTGCGGCGAAGGCGCGGTCGAGGATCGCGTTGCCGCGAAGCATGACCGCCTCTTGCTGAAGGGCACGGAACCGGGCGCCGACGTTGGTGACCGTCGTCCGGCCCATTTCGATCGCCTTGACGGCGGCGAAGGCGGTGCCGACGCCGGCGGCGAGCGAGAGGATGACGCGGAGGTTCTGGGAAACGAGGGAGAGGCCCTCGGCGATCGTGCTGGTGAAGCCGGCCGCGGAATCCAGGCGGCCGATCGTCACCATGAAGGCGTTGCCGAACTCCTGCCCGGACGTGACGAGCGTCTTCGGAAGCTTCGCGTACCGGCGTTCGATGTCGTACGCGGACCGATCCAGCGCCTCGAGCACTTGCCGGGCTGTCAACTGACCGGCCGAGCCGAGCTCCTTCAGGTGGCCTATCGTGGTGCCGATCGTGCCGTCCGCATTCTTGAAGCCGGCGGCGATCGCCTGGGCGAGCGCAAACGTGTTTTCCTTGACGCTTCGGAGCTCGTCACCTGCCAGGAGCCCGGATCCTAGGCCCTGGGTTAGCTGCTGGATGCCGGCGGCCTGGCTCTCCCGCGAGCCGCCCGACAGCACGGCGCCCTTGCTGATGATTTCTGTGTAGCGGCCGACCTGGCTCTGGCTGATCGCGAGCTCTTTGGCCGCGCCGGTGAGGCGCATGTAAAGCGAGGACACGGGCTCGAGGGCGGTGCGGGCGCGGGTGGCGATCCCCACCACGTCATCCATCGCCTTATTGACCTGAGTCTGGGTGTCGAAAAGCGGCCGGAGCTTGTTTTCGATTTGCTGGAAGCCGGTGGCCGTCCGGCCGATGCTGAAGAGCGCGACGCCCAGCCCGGCCAGGCCCAGGGTGAACCCGGTGAGTTCGCCCATCGCGCTACTCGCTGCGCGCAGCTTGCCCGACAATGGGCCGAGCGGACCCTGGACGACGGCGAGCGCGGTGGCGGTAGTGCCGAGCGAGCGGGCGAAGCGCTGATTGGCGGCGGCGGCGGCACCCGCGGCTTCAGCCTCTCGGCGAGTCGCAGTCGCGAGCCGCGTCGTCCGCTCGGTCGTCGCTACCGCGGCACGCCCG
>DASWLY010000089.1:0-20403 GCA_036400035.1 Allosphingosinicella sp. | reverse complement strand
TGGATAGGGCGTTATTGCGAGCGCAGCGAAGCAAATCCATCGGCCTCCGTCCCCCGACGCCGTAGCTGGATTGCTTCGTCGCTGCCGCGAAGCGGCAGTTTATCCTGAGGGCCGCCGCAGGCGGCGTCGAAGGGCTCCTCGCAATGACGGATCAGAGAAAGACGATCCTGCTCTGGAACGGCAGAGGGCCCTCCGTCGCCGGAGGACCCTCGCCGCCCACGCTTCGCAAGGGCCCCTCCTCTCCCGCTAAGAGCGGGAGAGGGGATTTTCTACTCCGCCGCTTCGGTCCACATCGAGCCGCGGCTTCCCCCGGCTTCGACCTGGCGGGCGGCGTCGAGGCGGCGGAAGGCGGTCAGCGCCTGGCCGACGACCTGGTCCATATTGTAATAGCGGTAGGTCGCCAGCCGGCCGACGAAGGTGACGCCCGGAGTCGAATCCGCCAGCGCCTCGTATTTCTTGAACAGCGCCTGGTTCTCCTGCCTCGGGATCGGGTAATAAGGATCGCCCTCGGCCGACGGATATTCGTAGGTGATGCTGGTCTTGGCGTGGCTCTGCCCGGTCAGGTGCTTGTACTCGGTGATCCGGGTGTAGGGCACTTCCGGATCGGGATAGTTCACCACCGCCACCGGCTGATACTGGCCCTGGTCCACCACCTTATGCTCGAAGCGCAGGCTCCGGTAGGGCAGCTTGCCGTAGCGGAAGCCGAAATATTCGTCGATCGGGCCGGTGAAGACGACATGGCCGGCGTCGATCTCGTCGACGATGTCCTTGTAGTCGGTCGAAAGCAGCACATCGATGTTGGGATGGTCGAGCATCCGGTTGAACATCGCCGTGTAGCCGTGCTTCGGCATGATCTGGTGCTTGTCGCCGAAATAGCGGTCGTCGGTGTTGGTCCGGGTCGGGATCCGGGCGGTGACCGCCTTGTCGAGGCCCGACGGATCGATGCCCCACTGCTTGCGGGTATAGCCCTGGAAGAAGAGCTCGTAGAGCTCGCGCCCGACCGCGTTGATCACCACGTCCTCGGACGTCTTGATCTCCTCGACCGTCTCGGCCCGCGAGGCGAGATAGGCCGCGGCCTCCTCGTCGGTCTTGAGGTCGAGGCCGAACAGCATGTTGAGCGTGGTGCGGTTGATCGGGATCGGGACCAGCTGGCCCCGAACCTCGGCCAGCACCTTGTGCTCGTAGGGCCGCCACTCGGTGAACTGCGACAGATAGTCGACGATCTCGTCCGAATTGGTGTGGAAGATGTGGGGCCCGTATTGGTGGATCAGAACGCCCGCCTCGTCGAGAAGATCGTAGGCGTTGCCGCCGACATGCGGCCGCCGGTCGACGACGAGCACATGGGCGTCGTGCTGGCTGGCCAGGCGCTCGGCGATCACCGAGCCCGCGAAGCCGCCGCCGACGACAAGATAGTCGTAGGCCTTCTTGGTCGCCGACTTGACGATGTTCGGTCCGGCGGCGGGCAGAGCGATCACCTCGTGGACCAGCCCGGCCATCCGGGCGTAGGTGATGTCCCAGCTCAGATTGGCGAGCTTGAGGTCGACCTCTTCCAGCCATCCGTCGCCGGAGCGGACAAGGGCGAGCGCATCCTCGCAGCCCTTGATGAAGGCCTCCGCCCCGTCGGCGATGAACACCGATTCCAGATCGCCGTAGTGGCGAATGACGTCGGTGATCGGGGTCGATACGACCGGACGCGCGCCGGCGAGATATTCGGGGGTCTTGGTCGGCGAGATGAACTTCGTCGAATCGTTGATCGCGAAGGGCATCAAGGCGACGTCCCAGCCGCCGAGATAGACCGGCAGCTCCTCATAGGTCTTGCCGCCGAGATAGTGGATGTTGGCCCGGTGCGGCAGGTCGGCGGGGTCGATCTTCACGACCGGCCCGACCATGACGATCGACCATTCCGGGTGGGCGTCGGCGACGGCCGCGATCATTTCCAGATCCATCCGCTCGTCGATCACGCCGTAGAAGCCGAAGCGCGGCCGCGGCAGCGAGCATTGATCGTCGGGCGCCGCGTCCATGGCGCGCGCCCGGCCGAAATGGCCGCGGTCGACGCTCGAGGGGAAGGGGTGGATGTTGGGGTGAAGGCCCTTCTTGGCCTCGTAAAGGCTGTAGCCGCCGGTGAAGACGACGTCGGCGGCGGCGAGCAGCTCGCGCTCCAGCGCCAGCAGCTCGGCCGGGGCGAAGCGGAAATTGGCGAGCTCGTCCATGCAGTCGTAGACGGTGCAGGCGGCTTCGATATGCCTCGAGAAAGGCAGCATCATCGGCGTGTAATACCAGCGGACGACCGGGCCCTGCTCTCCGGCCAGATAGCCGTCGAGCAGCGTCTTCAGGGTCGCTTCGCGCTCACCGGCCGACCGGGTTTCGGGGAGCGACGGAGTCACGACGATCACGCCCGTCTCGGCGCAGGTGCGGACGCCCAGCGCCGGCTCCATTTCCGGCAGGGCGGCCTCGGGCTCCTCCCAGAAAATCACCCTGCCCGCCTCGGCTAACCGGCTCATCAGATGCTGCGGCCGCTGGAACACGAAGTTCCATCGGAGGTGCGAGAAGCAGATGAGCGTATGATTGGTTTCGGGCTGGGGCGCGAAATGGCTCTGCCCCAGCGTCGAGGCTGTCGATAACGTGATCAACGCAGGTATACCTTATGGTTTGAAGAACTCGGTCAGAACGTCCGTTCCGAGCGCACAGTTCCCGCAATGCAGCATGATTCTAACTGATCCAAGTCAGGATAGAGCTGGCTTGTTTCGGATGCGATACGTTGCGGTCGCGATTCGAATTGTATGATTATTTAAATTTGAGGGGGGAGTGGCGGCCGCCATAACCGTCATCCCGGCGAAAGCCGGGATCTCAGGACAAGAGGTCTCGGCGGTCTCCATGAGACCCCGGCTTTCGCCGGGGTGACGGAGCGGGCCGAGACCCGGCTTTCGCCGGGGTGACGGAGCGGGCCGACGCCCCGGCTTTCGCCGGGGTGACGGTTACTGGTCCAAAGCCGCCTTGAGCTCATCCAGCCACGGCTTGGCCGTCCCGTCGGACGGCGCCCGCCAATCCCCCCTGGGCGAAAGCGCCCCGCCCGCCGAGACCTTGGGCGAATTGGGAATGGCGGTGCGCTTGAACTGGCTGATCTGGAAGAAGCGGTAGAGGAAGACCTCGAGCCATTTGCGGATCGTCGGCAGGTCGTAGGCGCGCTTCAGGGCGTCGGGATAGCCGAGCGGCCACTGCCCCTTCCCGGAATCCTGCCAGGCCTGCCAGGCGAGGAAGGCGACCTTCGAAGGCGGCTGGCCCGAGCGAAGGATATGAAACAGGAAGAAATCGTGAAGCTCGTACGGGCCGATCGTCCCTTCGGTGGACTGCATCTCGCCCTTGTCGTCCGCCGGGATCAGCTCCGGCGAGATCTTGGTCGCTAGAATCGCGTCCAGAATGGAGTTCGTATCGGATTCGAATTGTCCGGTCTTCACCGCCCAGCGGATCAGATACTGGATCAGGGTCTTTGGGACGCCGGCATTGACTCCGTAATGGCTCATCTGGTCGCCGACCCCGTAGGTCGACCAGCCGAGCGCGACCTCCGAGAGGTTGCCGGTGCCGATGACGAAGCCCCGGCGCTGGTTGGCGAGGCGGAAGAGGTAGTCGGTGCGAAGCCCCGCCTGCACGTTCTCGAACGCGATGTCGTAGACCGGCTGCCCCTCGGCGAAGGGGTGCTTCATGTCCTTGAGCATCTGCATCGCGGCGGGGCGGATGTCGATCTCCTCGCCGACGATCCCGAGCGACCGCATCAGCTTCCAGGCATTGCCCTTGGTCGTGTCGCCGGTGGCGAAGCCGGGCATGGTGAAGCCGAGGATGGTGGTCCGCGGCAGCTTCAGGAAATCGCACATCTTGGCCGCCACGATCAGAGCGTGGGTCGAATCGAGCCCGCCCGAGACCCCGATGACGAGGTGGCTGCCGCTCGTCGCCTGGAAGCGGCGGGCGAGGCCCTGCACCTGGATGTTGAACGCCTCGTAGCAATCGGAATCGAGCTGCTCGGCCCGGTTGGGGACGTAGGGGAAGCGGCGAAGCCCGCGCTTGAAGCCGATGTCGGCCAGGCCCGGCTTGTGCTCGAAATGGATCCGCCGGGCGCTCTTTTCCGGATGCCCCGCCGCGACGGCGTTGTCGTTGAAGGTCGGCATCCGCATCCGCTCGAGGCGAAGCCTCTGCACGTCGATATCGGCGACGCAAAGCTCCGGCTCCAGGTCGAAGCGGCTCGAATCGCAAAGCAGCTCGCCCAGCTCGTAGATCGAGCCCTGCCCGTCCCAGGCGAGGTCGGTGGTGCTCTCCCCCGGCCCGGAGGCGGCGTAGACATAGGCGGCGCAGCAGCGGCTCGACTGGGAGGCGCAGAGCAATTTGCGCTCGTCCGCCTTGCCGATGGTGATGTTGGAGGCCGAGAGGTTGCACAGGATCAGTGCCCCGGCGAGCGCGCCCACCGTCGAGGGCGGCTGCGGAGCCCAATAATCCTCGCAGATCTCGGCATGGAAGATGAAGTCGTCGAGATCCTCGGCGGCGAAGATGAGGTCGGTGCCGAACGGGACGGTCTTCCCGGCCACGGCGATGTCGATTCCGTTGAGGCCGATTCCGGAGACGAACCACCGCTTCTCGTAATATTCGCGGTAATTGGGCAGGAAGCTCTTCGGCACCACCCCGAGGATCCGGCCGCGCGCGACGACCAGAGCGCAATTGTAGAGGCGGCCGTTGCGCCTCAGCGGCGCCCCGATGACCAGCACGGGCGCGAGCGTCGCGGTGGAGTCGCGGAAGCGGGCGATGCCGTCCTCCACCGCGTCGAGGAACGCCTCCTGCAGGAACAGGTCGTCGACGGCGTAGGAGGAGATATTGAGCTCGGGATAGACGACGAGGTCGCAGCCGCGCCGGTCGGCGTCCTCGGCCAGCGCGATCGCCTGGTCGACGTTGAAGGTCACGTCGCCCGCCGAGCCGGTCGGGCTGGCGGCGGCGACCCGGACGAAGCCGTGGCGGTGGATCGCTTCGAACGGCGCCTTCTTGGCCATCACAGCATCTCCGTCATCATCTCAACGGCGACCTTCATGCATTTGACCCGGGTAGCACCTCTGCCGCCGGGACCGAAATGCTCCTCGCGGTGCGCGGTGGCGCGGCCCGCCCGGGCGCAGCCGAAATGGACGAGCCCGGGCTCGTCGCCCGTGTCGGCGAAGCCGGTGACCGAGAGCGCGATATTGGCCCGCGACCGCTCCACCGCGCCCTCCGCCATGGCGATCGCCACCTCGCGCGACACGGCGCCCTTCTCCCGGATCAGGTCCATGGGGACTCCCAGCATCTCGTTCTTGGCCTCGTTCGTGTAGGTGACGAAGCCGCGCTCGAAGGCGTGGGCGACGCCCTGCACGTCGGTGAGCAGTGAGGCGAGCATTCCGCCGGTGCAGCTCTCCGCCGTGGCGAGACGGAGATCCCGTTCCGAGGCCTTCTGGAGCAGGCGGCGGGTGGCCTCCTGGGTCTCGTCGGGGAGCACGGGCGACAGGGTTTCGGTATCGTTCACGACAAGCTCCTCGGGCGTTTTCCAGCCAAGGAACCGGCGCCTAGCGCCAGTTGTTCCAGAGGCCAAACGAGGAGAGCAGACTGATGGTGACCGAGGGTAAGATCGACGCGACCCACCTCCTGATCGACGATCACCGAAAGGTGGAGGCGCTGTTCGAGCAATTCGAGAAGGCGAGCGGCGACGGGAGCAAGGAGAAGATCGCCCGCCAGATCTGCACCGAGCTCAAGGTCCATACGATGCTCGAGGAGGAGATTTTCTACCCGGCGCTTCGGGGCAAGATCGAGGACGACGATCTCGACGAGGCCTATGTCGAGCATGACGGCGCCAAGATGCTGATCAACGAGATCGAGGCCGGCGGCCTGGCCGATGATTTCTACGAGGCCAAGGTGAAGGTGCTGATGGAGCAGGTCGAGCACCATGTCGAGGAGGAGGAGAAGAGCCGCGGCAACCTCTTCCAGCAGGCCCGCGCCACCGACGTCGATCTTGAGGCGCTCGGGCAGCAGATGGCGGCGCGCAAGGCCGAGCTGATGGGGCTCGCCGAGGCCGAGGGCGGCCTTCCCCCGGCGCAGCCGGCAACGATGAACGCGGAGGGTTAGATGGAGCGCAAGGGCGCCATCCTTACGGGAATCGCCGCGGCCTGCGCGGCCGGCCTCGGCTTCGCCGCCTCATCGCTCTGGCGCCGCCGGGCTTCGGGCGGCGGCGGCGGCGGAGAAGGGGCGCGGCCGGCGATCAGCGGCTCCGGCGGCCACGGCGCCGTCGGGGATTCCGGAGCGGCCCGCCAGGCCGGACCCGACTCGATGCGCGACCCGCCTTCGGAATGGGGAAAGGTCGACGAGGCCTCGGACGAGAGCTTCCCCGCCAGCGACCCGCCCGCGATGAACCCGCACGTGGACTGACGCAGAGAAGAGACCGTCACCCCGGCGAAAGCCGGGGCCTGGTGGAGACCCACTCCGTCACCCCGGCGAAAGCCGGGGCCTGGTGGAGACCCACTCCGTCACCCCGGCGGAAGCCGGGGCCTGGTTGAGACCCACTCCGTCACCCCCGGCGAAAGCCGGGGGCTGGTTGAGACCCACTCCGTCACCCCGGCGAAAGCCGGGGTCTCAGGGAGGCCAGTTCCGTCACCCCGGCGAAAGCCGGGGTCTCCGGGAGACCCGCCGAGACTTTACTCGCTGGGATCCCGGCTTTCGCCGGGATGACGGGGCTAGCGCGGCGCATCCCGATCCGGCCCGTCCTTCAGGATTGTGTCCCGGGCCAGCCGCAGCTCGCGGATCGAGGCCGCCGTCGCCGCGCCCCAGACCAGGTGCACCCCGATCATCAGCAGGTTGCGCCGGGCCGGATGCCGGGTCGCCGGCTCGAGCGTCCCGACCGCCGGAATCCACCCCATGTAGCTCGCGACCCACACCGCGACCCCGGCCGCCGCCCCGGTGCGCTTCTTGGGATCGGGGTTCATCGCGGCGATGATCGCGCCCATCGCCGCGCCATAGGCGAAATGGGCGGCGGTGGTGACGTCCTTGGCAACCTCGCCGGTCAGCGGCAGGCCGATCTGCCTCGATCCGGAATCGACGATCTCGCGCGGGGTCAGCGGGTAGCGCTCCGCCTCGGGCAGGCGCCGGTGGAGCCGGCGCATCGCCGCGGTCATCGCCATCGTTCCGGCCAGGCCGGCAATTCCACCGATCAGCAGGCGGCTGGACAGCTTCAGCCTGTCGTCCTTCAAAGGTTGATCTCCGGTCGAGCGATCATCAGCCAGAAGATGGCGAGCACCGCTGTAAAGGCCGGGAAGCCGAAAGCGAACCACAAGCGGAACAGGCGGTGATATTCGTTCGGAAGACCCTCCCCGGCCTCGGCGGCGGCCGCGGCGAGGCTGCGCATCCGGCTCTGCATCCACACCACGGGCAGCCAGAAGGCGCCGGTGAGGAGATAGAGGGCGATCGAGGCCAGGATCCAGCCTTCGGTCAGCGAATAGCCGGTGATCCGGGCGAGAAGCACCCCCGTCACCGGCTGCGCCACCACCGCCGTGGCGGTGAACACGTAATCGGCCAGGACGACGATCCTGGCCACTCCGGCGATCAGCCGGACGTCCCCGGTCCGGTGCGCCATCAGCATGAAGAAGGCGATACCGGCGCCGGTGCCGAGCAGCACCGTCGCTCCGATCACATGCAGCCATTTGAGCAGCAGATAGGCGGTCATCTCTCGTCCAGGATGGCGAAGCAGAGGAGGTTGAGGGCGAGGATCGGCCAGATCTTCATCATCGGCCCCAGCGGGTCGCTCCACAATTCCGGAAGCAGGATCGTGCCGGCGACGATGTAGAAGGCGGAAAGCCCGAGCGCCGCCCACAGGCCCAGCCTCGTCGCCGGCCGCCAGGCGATCGCGCAGGCGACCGCGATGTCGGCGAGGCCGCCGGCGATCACGCTCGGCTCGCTGAGCGGTCCGCCGCCGCCGGCCAGCATGTAACGGGTGGCCCGCTCGTAGCCGGGGCCGAGCGAGATCAGGCCGGTCAGGAGCCAGAACAGGGCAAAGGTGCCGATCGCCAGCGGCTTGAGGAGATAGAGGCGCGAGAACCAGCGCTCCTGCACCGAGGCCGGCTCGGCGGCGAGCGCGGCGGCGAGCGACCGCGGCTCGATCCCGGTCGCCCGCCGCCACTGCGAATTGTCGCCGATCGCGCCTCGCCGGATCTCCCGGCCCGGAGTGGTCCGGATCGGCGGTCGCCAGCCGAGCCAGGCCAGCGCGTCGCCGGCCCGATAGGCGAGGCCCATCAGCCAGCCGGGCGCGGTGAAGCTCTTCGCCGGGGCCCAGCCGAGCCAGCTTCGATAGGCGGCGACGATCTCGGGAAAGGCGAGCCGGTCCGGCCCCGCCAGGTCAAGCGCCACCCGCGAAGGCGCCCCCGGCTCGAGCAGGCGCGCCACCGTCTCGGCGACGTCGTCGAGCTGGACGACGTCGACCGGGCCCGCCTCCGCCGGCCTCGGGAAGACCGGGAGCGATGCGAGGCCCCGGAACAGGGCGCTGCCGCCATAAGCCGCCCGCCCGACCACCACCGACGGCCGAAGGATCGCCCAGTCCAGCGCGCTCGCCTCCAGCGACTCCTCCCCTTCCCGCTTGCTCCGGGAGAAATCGGTGATCCCGCCGCGGTCGACGCCGAGCGCGGAGAAGTGGATGACCCGCCGCACGCCCGCCGCCTCGCAGGCGCGCCAGAGGGCAAGCGGCATGTCGACGTGGATCTTGCCGGGCGAGTCGCGCGGGCTGTCCTGGAGCACCCCGGCGCAGTTCACCACCGCGTCCATGGCGGCGAGGTGGGGGAGCCACGCCTGGGGGTCGGTGGCGTCCCGCAGGTCCAGCTTCACCCAGCGGTCGACCGGGACCCGCCGAGCCGCCGGCCCGCCGCCGCGGCCGACCGCGACGATCTCATGGCCGTCGCGCTTCAGCCGGGCCGCGACGGTCGACCCGATCAGGCCGCTCGCGCCGATGAGGAGGATGCGCATGCTTCCGGTAACGGGGAGGTGGCACGGGCGTTCCGTTTCTTGCCTCCCCATCGCCAGATGGGGAGGGGGACCAGCCGAAGGCTGGTGGAGGGGTAGAAGGCGCTGACAGCGGCGGTTTGCGCGCGAACCCACCAGTACCGCGCCAGTTACCCCTCCACCAGGCTACGCCTGGTCCCCCTCCCCATGCTCCGCATGGGGAGGCAAATCACTCATATCTCAGCGCGTGGATCGGGTTCGAGCGAGCCACCTTGAACGCATGGCCGGCGATGGTGCCGACGGCGATGACGAGGGCGAGAAGCCCCGCCACCAGGAACGGTGTCGGCCCGAGGCTGATCCGGGCGTCGAAGCCGTTCAGCCAGTCGCGCATCACCCACCAGGCGACCGGCCAGGCGATCAAATTGGCGACGATGACCGGCTTGGAGAATTGCCAGGCGAGCAGCCGCACGATGTCGCGGCTGCGGGCGCCCAGGACCTTCCTGATGCCGATCTCCTTGGTTCGCCGCTCGGCGGTGAAGGCGGCGAGGCCGAACAGTCCCAGGCACGCGACCACTACCGCGAGAAGCGCGAATCCGGCGAAGGTCTTCGCCCGCGCCTGCTCCGCCTCGTAGAGCTCGGCGACGATGTCGTCGCTGAACCGGCCGTCGAAAGGCGCATCCGTCGCGATCCGCTTCCAGATCCGCTCGACGTCCGAGCGAACCCGGTCCGGCGCCGGGCTGTCGTAGCGGACCATCATCTGCGCAAGGCTGCTCTTGTCGATCCGGAACATGATCGGATCGATCGGGTCGCGGATCGAGCGGAAGCGCGAATCGCGCACGACGCCGATGATGTTGATCGGGACGAGGCCATATTCCTCGTCCGCCAGGGCCGCCTTGAACTGCTTGCCGACCGCGGCCCTGGGGTCGTCGAAGCCGATGCGCTTCGCCGCCAGCGCGTTGATCACGACATTGACTCCGCCGCGGGCGATCTGGGCCCGGACGGCGTCCGGCTGCTCCGGGAAGGGCAAGGTGGCGTCGTCCATCGGGCGGCTCTGGTCGAAGCTTCGGCCGGCGATCAGGCCGATGCCCATCGTCCTGAAGAAATCGTGATCGATCGCATAGGTGCCGATGTTCACCGGCTCGCCGCGCCCGGGCACCTGGACTCCGGTGTTCATGCTGGTGCCCGTGGCGATGCCGATATTGGTGCGGCCGACCGCGACGACCCCGTCGACCCGGGCGACCTCCTGCTTCAGCGTCTCGCCGAGCGGGACGAGCTGGCGCCGGCCGATGCCTTCGACCTGGAGCAGGCCCTGGCGCTGGAAGCCGGGGTCCGAGGTCTGGGCGTAGACCGTCTGCGCGTAGACGATCGCGGTGCAGATGATGAGGCCGATCGAGACCGCGAACTGGGCCACGACGAGGATGTTGCGAAGCCGCCCGGAGCCCGCCGCCTCGGCCGAGCTCTTGTTCGCCTTGAGCACCTGGGCCGGCTGGAACCGCGACAAATAGAAAGCCGGGTAGAGGCCGCCCGCCGCGCCGACCAGCAGGACGAGGGCGACGATGGGCAGGACAAGCCCGTCGGAGCCCCAGTAGGCGATGCTCAGGTCCGCATCGAGGAAGCCCGAGAAGAAGGGCAGGAGCAATTCGACCATCGCCAAGGCGACGACCATCGCCAGAGCGGCGACGAGGATCGATTCGCCGAGGAACTGGACGATCAGCTGCTTGCGGTCCGCGCCGAGCACCTTGCGCAACGCGACCTCCCGCGCGCGCTGGCTGGCGCGGGCGGTGGCGAGATTGGTGAAATTGACGCAGGCCATTCCCAGGATCAGTGCCGCGACGATTCCGAAGGTGATGAACGTCCGGCGGTCGTTGCCCGGCGTCTGCGCCCCGCTCTGCGCCTCCCCGAGATGAACGTCGCGGACGTTGACCAGCCTGTAGTCCTGGTCGTCGCCGGCATTGAACTTGCGGTCGCCGAAATCCTCGTCCGGGATGTTGCGCTTCTCCCACGCCGGAAGCTGGGCGTGGATCGTCTCCGGGTCGGTGCCCGGCTTGAGCGCCACATAATGCCAGCCCGACTGCCAGCCCCACTGGGTGAGCGCGTCCGGATTCTCCGCGTTCCAGCTTACCGGATCGTAGCGCGTCAGCATGTTCCAGCGCATGTGCGAGTTCTTGGGCAGGTCCTTGAACACGGCGGTGACCCGGCGGTCGTCGGGCTTGCCGCGCACCATCACGGTCAGGGTCTGGCCGATCGGGTCCCGGGCGCCGTAGAGCCTGGTCGCCTCGGACTGGGAAAGCGCCACCGAGCCGACCTCGCTGAGCGCGGTGGCCGGGTCGCCCTTGACGAGCGGCAGCGGGACGACGTCGAAGAACGGCCCGCCGACCAGCGAGGCGTTCTCGACCGACAAGGCCTCGCCGTTGCGGATGACGGTGGCGCCGCCGCCGCTGGCGTAGACCATCCTCTCGATCTGCGGGAAATCCTTCTTCAGCGCCTCGCCCGCGACGTAGGCGGACATTTGCAGCTTCAGCTCCTCGCCCGACTGCCGGTCGTCGTAGAAGGTCTGCAGCTGGTAGACGTTCTCGCCGTTGGGCAGCCATTTGTCGTAATTCAGCTCGTAGCGCACGTAGAGCAGGATCATCAGGCACGCGGCGAGCCCGAGCGCGAGGCCGAAGATGTTGATGAAGGCGTAGGTCCTGTTCTTCGCCAGCGCGCGAAAGCCGACCGTCAGATAGTTGCGCCACATGATCCGGTTCCTATTCGTAACGGAGGGCATGGATTGGGTTGAGCCGGGCGACCCTGAGCGCGTGGCCGGCGACCGTGCCGGCCGCGATCGCCAAGGCGAGCAGGCCGGCGAGGACGAAGGGCCCCGGAGTGAGGGCGATGCGGACGTCGAACCCGTTCAGCCAGTCGCGCATCGCCCACCAGGCGAGCGGCCACGCGACCAGGTTGGCGATCACCACCGGCTTCGAGAATTGCCAGGTGAGCAGCCGGACGATGTCGCGGATCCGGGCGCCGAGCACCTTGCGAATGCCGATCTCCTTGGTCCGCCGCTCGGTCGTGAAGGCGGCGAGGCCGAACAGCCCCAGGCAGGCGATGACGATCGCCAGGATCGAGAAGCCGAGGAACATCGCCGCCCTCGCCCGGTCCCTCGCGTAGAGCTCGGCGATCAGGTCTTCGGCGAAGTCCGCCTGGAACGGGAAGTCCGGCTGGAAACGCAGCCATACCCGCCTCAGCCCCGCCATCACCTCCGACGGCACGGCTTCGCTGTAGCGGAAGAGGACGTGGCTGGTGCGGGTCCGGTCGTAGCCGAAGATCAGAGGCTCGATCTCGTCGCGGGCGGTGCGGATGCGGGTGTCCTCGACAACTCCGACGATGGTCGAGGGAACGAGATCGTCCCCATCCATCCCCACCTTCACCGTCCTGCCGATCGCGGCGCCCGGATCGGAATATCCCAGCTGCATCGCCGCCCGCCGGTTGACGACCACGTTGAGGCCGCGGCTCAGCAGCTCCGGCGCGATCTCCGTCGCGCCCGCGGCGGACCGCAGGACCTGGTCCCTGGAATGGCGCTCGTCGAGGAGCCGCCCCGCCAGCAGGCGCATGCCCATGGTCGGGAAGAAATCCGGGTCGACCCGGTAGAAACCGATGTCGACCGGCGCCGGCTGCTCCGGCGCCCTGGCGGCGACGATCGACTTGTTGGTCGCCGCGACTCCCAGGTTGGTGAGCCCGACCGCGGCGACTCCGGGCACCCGCAACGCTTCCCGCTTGAAGGCGTCGTAGCTGGCGGCGAGCCGGTAGGCGCCCTCCATCTGGATCAGGCCCTCGCGCTTGAAGCCCGGATCGATCGTCTCGACGAAACGGGTCTGCGAATAGATGATCGCGGTGCACACGATGAGGCCGATCGAGATCGCGAACTGGGCGACCACCAGGGCGTTGCGAAGCGCCGGCGAGCCCTGGGCCTGCGCCGAAGATCGGTTCGCCTTGAGCACCGCCGCGGGCTGGAAGCGCGACAGGTAGAGGGCCGGATAGAATCCGCCGAGCGCCCCCACCAGAGCGGCCAGAAGCAGCACCGGGAGGAGGAAGCCGTCGGCTCCGAAATAGCCGAAGCGCAGGTCCGCATCGAGGAACGCGCCGAGCCTGGGCGCGGCCAGCTCGACCAGCGCCAGGGCGATGACCATCGCCAGTCCGACGAGCAGCAGCGATTCGCCGAGGAACTGGGCGACGAGCTGGCGGCGCGAGGCTCCGAGCACCTTGCGAAGCGCGACCTCGCGGGCCCTCTGCCCGGAGCGGGCGGTGGAGAGGTTGATGAAGTTGATGCAGGCCATGACCAGGATCAGAGTCGCGACGATCGCGAAGGTGGCGACGGTTCGGGGGTCGTTGCCGGGCGTGATCGCGCTGAGCTGGGCTTCGCCGAGATGAACGTCGGCGACGTTGACCAGCTTCAGGTCCATGATGTCGGCGCGGGTCGTGGTCCGCCCCTCCATCGTCTCGGGCGGGATGACCTTCTTCTCCCAGGCGGGAAGGGCGGCGTTGATCCGGGCCGCGTCCGCGCCGTCGCGAAGCTTCACATAATGATATTGGTTCATCGAGCCCCAGCTCTTGAAGGCGGCCGGCACGCTGTCCCACGAGGCCGGGTCGTAACGGGCGATGGTGGCGAGCTGGAGGTGGCTGTTGCGCGGCAGGTCCCGGATCACTCCGGTGACCTTGTAGTCGTAGGTGCCGTCGGCGATCCGCTCCGTCACCGTCCTTCCGAGCACGTCGGTCGTCCCGAACTGGTGAATCGCCTCCCGCTCGGTCAGGACGAGCGAGTTGACGTTGGGCAGCGCGGTCCCGGCCGAGCCCCGGACGAACTCGAGCCGGAAGATGTCGAAGAAGGCCGGGTCGACATAGAGCTCGTCGACATAGACCGGCTGCCCGTCCCGGATCGTCTGCATCCGCCCCGTTCGGGCCACGGTGACCGCCTCGATCTGCGGGAAGCCGGAGGCGATCGTGTCGCGAACCGGGTACGGGCTGCGCTGGCTTCGAGTGACCGGCTGGCCCGGCTCGTGCCAAGTCGCCTGCACCTGGAAGATCCGGTCGCTGTCGGGAAGCCATTCGTCGTAGCTGGTCTCGTAGCGCACGTAGAGAAGGATGAGCAGGCAGGCGGCGAGGCCGACCGCGAGCCCGAAGATGTTGATGAAGGCGTAGGTCCGGTTCTTCGAGAGGGCCCGGATGCCGACCGTCAGGTAATTGCGCCACATCTCTTGCGGTCCTACTCGTAGCGGAGGGCGTGGATGGGGTTGGCTCGGGCGACCTTCAAAGCATGGCCCGCGATCGTTCCAAGAGCGATGGCGAGGGCCAGCCCGCCGGCGACGACGAAGGGCCCGGGGCCGAGATCGATGCGCGCGTCGAAGCCGTTGAGCCAGCCCCGCATCAGCCACCAGGCCGCCGGCCAGGCGATCAGGTTGGCGAAGATGACCGGTTTCGAGAACTGCCAGGCCAGAAGGCGCACGATGTCGCCGCTGCGGGCCCCGAACACCTTGCGGATTCCGATCTCCTTCGTCCGGCGCTCGGCGGTGAAGGCGGACAGGCCGAACAGGCCGAGGCAGGCGATAAGCACCGCGAGCAGGGCGAAGCCGCCGAACGTCTTCGCCCGCGCCGCGTCGGTCGCGTAGAGCTCGCCCAGCCGGTCGTCGGAAAACGCGGCCTCGAACGGCACTTCGGGGGCCAGCTTCTTCCAGACCCGCTCCAGATTTCGGCGCAGGCCCTCCGGATCCGCGGCTTCGTAGCGGACGACGAGGCTCCGGTAGACGCCGCTGTCCTGGTAGATCATCGCCTCGACCGGCTCTCGAAGCGACCGGAACCGGGAATCCCGGGCGACACCGACGATGGTCGCCGGGAGCAGACCATATTCGTCGGGCAGCTGGTTGACCTTGATTTGCTTGCCCAGCGCTTGCGCCGGCTCCGCGAAGCCCATCTGCCTTGCCGCCGTCTCGTTCACGACGATGTTCTGGCCGCGCCGGGCCAGCATTCGCAGCCCCGCTTCGGTCGCCTCGTCGGGCTCGAGCGGGACGGCGCCGCTGTCGTTGGCGAATTGCCGCGACAGCTTGCGCCCGGCGAGCATTTCGATGCCCATCGCGTCGAAGAAATTGGGGTGGACGCTATACCAGCCGATGGTGATCGGCCGAGCCCGTCCCGGCAATTGCACCGACGTGTTGAGAGTGGTTCCGCTGGCCGGGACGATCGAGGCGCCGGCAGCGCGCTTGACGCCGTCGACCGCTTCCATCTCCCGGATCAGGGTCTCGGTGAGCGGCACCACCTGGGCGCGGCCGAGGTTGCCGACCTGGATGAGGCCGTCCCGGCGATAGCCCGGGTCGGTGGTCCGGGCGAAGTTCGTCTGGGCGTAGATGATGGCCGTGCAGATAATCAGGCCGATGGAAACGGAGAACTGCGCCACGACGAGGACGGCACGCAGGCGGCCGCTGCCGATCGGCTCCGCCGACGACTTGTTCGCCTTGAGCACCGCCGCCGGCTGGTAGCGCGAAAGATAGAAAGCGGGATAGAGGCCGCCGGCAAGCCCGACGGCGAGGAGCAGCCCGACCGCCGGCAGCGCGATTCCGCCGTCGCCGAAATAGTTCATCCGCAGCTCCGTGCCCAGGAACTTGGACAGGAACGGCAGCGTCAGCTCGGCCGTGGCGAGCGCCAGCAGCATCGCCGCGCAGGCGAGCAATGTCGATTCCGCGAGGAACTGGACGATGAGCTGGCCGCGATTCGCCCCGAGCACTTTGCGCAGCGCGACTTCCCGGGCGCGCTGGCTCGCCCGCGCCGTCGCCAGGTTGACGAAGTTGACGGAAGCGATTCCGAGGATGAGCAAGGCGACGATGGTGAAGGTGAGGAGCGTGCCGCGGTCGTTCCCCGGCCGCTCGGCCTCGCCTTCGGCCTCGCTGAGGTGCACGTCCCGGACGTTGACCAGCTTCCAGTCGAACGCCTCGCCTTCGCTGACCTTGACGCCGCCGACGTCCATGGGCGGGATGTTGCGCTTCTCCCAGGCGGGAAGCTGCCGGTTGATCTCCTCCGCGTCGGCGCCGGGCCTGAGCTTGAGATAGACCCATCCGTTGACGCAGCCCCAGCCGCACTGCGCCTTCTCCTGGTCCGTGATTCGGCTGACCATGTCGAAGTTCATGTGGCTGTTGCGCGGCAGGTCTTCGAAGATGCCCGTCACGCGCATCTCCGAGCGCTCGCCGCCGCGAACGGCGGTGATGGTCTGGCCGACCACGTCGACCGCGCCGAAGCGCCTCTCCGCCTCGCTTCGGCTGAGCACCAGGCTTTCGGCGTTCTTCAGGGCGGTGGCCGGATCGCCGTGAAGGAACGGGATGTCGAGGATCTGGAAGAAGGTCTCGTCCGCGCGCACCATCGGCGCGAAGCTGGCTTCGCCGTTGCGCAGGAAAACCGGCTCGTGGCCTTCGGCTCGGGCGATCGCCTCGATCTGCGGGAAGTCCTTGGCCAGGGTCTCGGTGATGACCCCGTGGGTTCCCTGCTGCCGGCGCACCTGGCCCGTCTCCGGATCGGTGTGAATGCTCTGGACCTGAAAGACCCGGTCGGCATCCGGCAGCCATCGATCGTAGCGGGTCTCGTAACGGACGTAGAGGAGGATCATCAGGAACGCGGCCAGGCCGATGGCGAGGCCGACGATGTTGATGAAGGCGTAGGTCTTGCTCTTGGTCAGCGCCCGGTAGGCGACGGTCAGGTAATTGCGCCACATCGGCCAGGTCCTATTCGTATCGGAGGGCGTGAATGGGATTGGTCCGGGCCACCCGGACGGCGTGAACGGCGACCGTGCCGACGGCGATGGCGAACGCCATCGCCCCGGCGAGGACGAACGGCCCCGCGGTGAGCGCGATCCGGGCGTCGAAGCCGTTCAGCCAGTCGCGCATCGCCCACCAGGCCGCTGGCCAGGCGATCAAATTGGCGACGATGACGGGCTTGGAGAATTGCCAGGCGAGGAGCCGGACGATGTCGCGGATTCGGGCGCCGAAGACCTTGCGGATGCCGATCTCCTTGGTCCGGCGCTCGGCGGTGAAGGCGGCGAGGCCGAAGAGGCCGAGGCAGGCGATGGCTATCGCCAGCAACGAGAAGGCCGCGAACAGGAAGGTCCGCGCCCGGTCGGCGGCGTAGAGCTCGCGCACGATGTCCTCGACGAAGCGCGCCTCGAACGGGATCTCCGGCTCGAACCGCCGCCAGACCTTCGCAAGCCCCGCCATCACCTCGCCCGGGCGAGCGGCGGAATAGCGGACCATGACCGCCTGGTTGGCGCGCCTCGGATCGTAGGCGAAGACGATGGGGTCGATCGCCTCGCGCGCGGTCCCGAACCGGCTGTCCTCGACCACCCCCGCCACGGTCGCCGGCATCATCACCGTCCCGTCATAGGCGATCTGCATCACTCGCCCGACCGCGGCCTCCGGCGTCCGGTAGCCGAGCTTCGCCGCCGCCGAACGGTTGATCACCACGGTGATGCCGCGTGCCGCGAAGTCCGCCGGGTCGCCGTCGATGCGATCGGTGGCGAAGCGGTCGCCGAGCCGTCGCCCGGCGAGCAGCTTGATGTCCATCGTCTGGAGGAATTCCCCGTCGACGCCGTGATAGGTCGTCGTGACGAATTGCGTCGCCCCCTCCGCCCGGGTCAGCCAGGCGGTCTTTTCCATGGGGCCGAGCTCGAGGCCGGTGCGACCGACGCCGGTGACTCCCGGTATGGAAAGCATCGCGGCGCGTGCGGCCTCATATTCGGAGCCCTGAGTGAAGCGCCACGCATTGGCGATCCGAACCAGGCCGTCGCGCCGGAAGCCGGGATCGACCGTCTCGACGAAGCGGGTCTGCGAGTAGATGACGGCGGTGCTCGCGATCAGGCCGATCGCGATGGCGAACTGCACGACCACGAGCGCCGATCGCAACCGTCCGCTCCCCGCCATGTCGCCCGAGCCGCGGTCGGCGCGAAGCGCCTGGGCAGGCCTGAAGCGGCTGAGGTAGAGGGCCGGGTAGAGGCTGCACGCAAACCCGGTGACGGCGAGCAAGGCCAGCGCGGGGAGCAGCATTCCGGCCTCGCCGAGATAGGCGAAGCGCAGGTCGGCCCCCAGGAGGTGGGCGAGCCAGGGCGTCGCGATCTCGACCATGGCGAGCGCGATCAGAAGCGCCGCCGCGCAGGCCAGGAGGCCTTCGCCGACGAATTGCAGGATCAGCTGCCCGCGCCGGGCGCCGAGGACCTTTCGGAGGCCGACCTCCTGCGCCCGCTGGGTCGCGCGCGCCGTCGTCAGGTTGACGAAGTTCATCACCGCCATGCCCAAAGTCAGCAGGGCGACGATCGTGAAGGTGGCGAGTGCGCCCGGATCGCCGCCCGGGACCAGCGCCCTGTCCTGGGCGGAGCCGAGATGGACCTCGCCGATCGGAACGAGCCGGAAATCGATCACTCCGGCCATCGAGGCCGACTTGCCGCCGACGGCCATGGGGGCGATGGCGCGTTCTTCCCAGGCGGGAAGCGCCGCATTGATGGCCTCGGCGGCCGCGCCCGGCCGAAGCTTGACGTAATGCTGCTGGTCGAAATTCCCCCAACCGAGAGCCTCGGGGGGGAGCGGGTTGAGGTCGCGGCGGAACAGGATGCCGATCTTGAGGCTGGTGTTGCGCGGCAGGTCCTCGAGCACGGCGCTGACCCGATAGTCGCGCTTGCCGGGGCCGGCGCCGAGGCTCAGCCGCTTGCCCAGCGCATCGGCGGTGCCGAGCTGCCGGATCGCCTCGCTCCGAGTCAGAACGATCGAGTTCGTGTCCGGCAGCGCCGTCGCCGCCGAGCCCTGGGCGAAAGGCAGTCGGAAGACCTGGAAGAATCCGGGATCGACCGTGGTCGCTTCGATGAAGCTGGGCTGCCCTTCATGCTCCGTCACCGTCTTTCCCGAAGCGATCGAGGTTATCGCTTCGATCTGCGGGAAGCCGGCGATCAGCGCCTCATGGAGCGGCAGCGAGCTTGCCTGCGACTCGACGATCGGCAGGGCCGGCGGGCGGATCGTGGTCTGGATCTGGTGGATCCGGCCGCTGTCCGGAAGCCAGCCGTCGTAGCTGCGCTCGTAATGCACATAGACGAGGATCAGGAGCGAGCCCGCGAGGCCGAGCGCGAGCCCGCCGACGATGATCGCCGCATAGGCGCGGTTGCGGCCGAGCGAGCGGAGCGCGATCTTGAGATAGTTCCACCAGAGCGCCGTCATCGCGCCCGCCGCCGCTTGGCGCCGGCGGGGCGGCGCGCGACGATCTTGATTTCGGTGATTCCGCGGTCCGGGATCAGCCGGTCGATGTCGATCGCCGTCCAGGCCGGAAAGGGCGGTTTGACATGCCGCTTATGGACGGCGACGAGCGCCGGCATCTGCGCATTGACGTCGGTGTGAAAGCTTGTGATGTCGACGACGTCGTCCCAGCTCGCGCCGGCGCGCTTCAGGACCGCTCCGATCTGCCCGTAGGTGCGCTCATAGGCGGCCTCGAGAGTCTCGCCATCGCGTTGGCCGACGACGATCCCGCTCAGGTAGATCGTGTCGCCGGCGACGATCGCGTCGTTATAGCCCCATTCCTCCTGGAACTTCCGGGCGCCCTCATTCTCGCTCATCAGCACGGTCGAGCGCTGGCGCTCGCCGGCCTGGGCGGGGGCTGCGATGGCCGCAGCCGAGAGGATCAGGAGGCGAGCCATGCTTCTTCCTCTCCCGCTTTCCGCGGGAGAGGAGGGGCCCGCCGCGAAGCGGTGGGAGGTGAGGGTCTGTGCATCGGAGTCAGCAAGACCCTCACCCCCCAAGCCTCCGGCTTGGGTCCCCCCTCTCCCGCCAGAAGCGGGAGAGGAAGAATTCGTGGCGACCCCGCCCCTCACGCCGCCCTGCGCCGCTCGATCAGGATCCGCCCGTCGAGCATGTTGACCACCCGCCCGGCATAATCGGCATGGGCGGCCGAGTGGGTGACCATGACGATGGTCGAGCCCTCGCGGTTCAAGGCCTGGAGCATCTTCATGACTTCCTCGCCATGCTGGGTGTCGAGGTTGCCGGTCGGCTCGTCGGCGAGGATCAGCTTGGGATTGCCGACGAGCGCCCGGGCGACGGCGACCCGCTGCTGCTGCCCGCCCGAAAGCTGGCTCGGCCGGTGCTTGGCGCGGTGGGCGACTCCGACCTTGTCCATCACCGCCTCGACCCGCTGGCGCCGCTCGGAGGCGGCGACGTCGTGGTAGAGCAAGGCGAGCTCGATATTCTCGCGCACCGAAAGCTCGTCGACCAGATTGAAGCTCTGGAAGATGAAGCCGATATTCTGCTTGCGCACGTTGGCGAGCTTGCCCTCGGGCAGCCCCGCCACCTCCATCTTGTTGAAGACGTAGGAGCCGCTGGTCGGGGAATCGAGCATCCCGACGACGTTGAGCAGGGTCGATTTGCCGCAGCCCGA
>DASWLY010000088.1:0-20226 GCA_036400035.1 Allosphingosinicella sp. | reverse complement strand
GGAGCAGCGGCACGATCCTGGGCTGCCGGTCGGGCTCGTCGGCCCAGCGCACCGACGCCACGCCTTCGACATCGCGGACAAGGTCGTTGATGCCCTTCTGGCTGCCCAGCCCCTCGCGCTGGAGGTCGTTGGCGGGGCCGCTCAATCTCGCCACCCGGGCGAGCGGATCGCGGGAGAAGGCGACCTGGATCCCCGGCAATTCCGTCCCTGCCACGTTCTGCCGCGCCTGCGCTTCCAGCCCCGCGATCAGGCGCTCGCCGTTGCCCAGGGGCGCGTGCCAGACCCAGCCGATCAGCAGCGCCACCACAAAGCCGATCAGGATCTTCATCTCGTGTCTCCCATCGCGTCATTGTTCCAGAAGCGGCGGCGGATCAAGGGAGCAGCGGAGCTCCAAGGTGCATCGAAACGCCCGCCGCGCCGGCCACCGCCTCCGCCCAGATGGCGACCTTCTCGATCTCGTCGGCATGGACCAAAGCGGCATCGCTCTGCTCGGCGAGGCGGTCTGCGGCGCTGAAGCCGGCGTTGGACTTGGAATGGGTGGTGAAGGCGGGGCCGGCCAGGACAGTCTCGATCCCCCGCTCTTCGAGGCCGAGGCCGAACAGGTCCGACAATCGCGCCATCACCTCCGCCGGCCGCGCCATCAAGGTCGCGCTGTCGAGGGCCCGCACCCGTGCCGGACCGAACCTGCCGATCAGCGCGGAGAAGAGAGCATGCTGCGCCAGCCAGCCCGCCGCCGCGATCTGAAGATCGGTGAGGTCGAGATAATGCTGCTCGTCCAGGCCGAGGTCGACGATCCCGTCGCGCAGCTGGCCGATGAACAGCTCGCGCACCCAGCGCCGCCCCCACAGTCCCTTCTTCGCGATCGAGCGCAGGAAGTCGGGCAGCGGCGCGTAGAGCAGGATCGCGTTGGAGCGGGGCCGAAGCCCGAGCATGGCCGCGGCGAGGGCGTTCAGGACGTTGGAGGGCTTCACCACCACGCTCTCGCCGGGGGCGAAGGGCTGGGCGAGCAGGGCAAGCACCGTGTCGAGCATCGCCGCCAGCCGGCGGGGATCCGCGCCGCGCCTCCTCCAGCCTGTCAGGTCATTGAGGATCAAAGGTTCCTTGAGGCCCATCGAAGTGCCTTCGATGTCGACGGCCCGGGCCATCAGGGTCGAGCAGCAATAGGCCGAATGAAAGATGAAGTGCAGCGGCGCGGGCGGCCCGGCCGCGGCCGCGACGTCGCTGCGCCTGAGCACGAGCCTCGGCGCCTCCGCGGGGATATATTCGTCGGTGATGAAGGTGACGGAGCGATGCTCCTCGCGGGTGAGCCGGAGGAAATGGACGGCGTCCTGGCTCTCGTCGTAACGGTGCGGCAGCCACGTCGCGTCCCGGGCGACGGCCGTCGGATCGGGCGCCGCCGACATCAGCCGTCCCGGCGGGCGCGGGCGATCTCGCGCCAGCCGATATCGGTTCGGCAGAAGCCGGAGGGGAAGCGGATTCGTCCGACCGCCGCATAGGCGGAGTCGCGCGCCTCGGCGATCGAGGCGCCGGCGGCGGTGACGTTGAGAACCCGGCCGCCGCGCGCGACCAGCCGGCCGTCCTCGATCGCGGTGCCGGCGTGGAAGACCATCACCTCCCCGCTCGACAGCCCGTCCAGCCCCTCCACCGCTCCGCCGGTCTCCGGATCGCGGGGATAGCCTCTCGCGGCCATTACCACGCTCAGCGCCGTCTTGTCGGAGAAAAGCGGCGGCTCGGCCTCGCCCAGCCGGCCGCGGGCGACGGCGTGCATAAGCTCAAGCAGGTCCGTGTCGAGGCGCATCATCAGCACCTGGCATTCCGGATCGCCGAAGCGCACGTTATATTCGATCAGCTTCGGGCCCTGGGCCGTCAGCATCAGCCCGGCATAGAGAATGCCCGAATAAGGGGTGCCCGCGGCGGCGAGGGCGGCGATCGTCGGCCGGACGATCTCGTCCATCGCCCGCGCCTCGAGCTCGGGCGTCAGCACCGGGGCGGGGCTGTAGGCGCCCATCCCGCCGGTATTGGGCCCGGTGTCGCCGTCGCCGACCCTTTTGTGGTCCTGGGCCGAGCCGAACGGGAGAACGGTCGTTCCGTCGGTGAGGGCGAAGAAGCTCGCTTCCTCCCCTTCCAGATATTCCTCGATGACGATCGCGCTTCCGGCCGCTCCGAAGCTGCCGTCGAACATGATGTCGAGCGCCGCCCGCGCCTCCTCCCGGGTGGCGCAGATGATCACGCCCTTGCCGGCGGCGAGGCCGTCCGCCTTGACGACGAGGGGCGCGGGGAATTCCTCGAGCGCGGCGTCGGCGGCGAGCCTGTCGGAAGCCCGGACGTAGCGGGCGGTGGGGATGCCGTGCCGGGCGCACAGGTCCTTGGTGAAGCCCTTGGAGCCTTCGAGCCGCGCGGCGAGGCGGTTGGGCCCGAACACGTAGAAGCCCATCGTCCGCAGATTGTCGGCGAGGCCGTCGACCAGCGGCGCCTCCGGGCCGATGACGACGAGCTCGACCGAGTTCTTGAGGCAGAAATCGACGGTGGCGCGGTGGTCCGCCGGGGCGATCGACACTATCTGGGCATGCTCGGCGATACCCGGATTGCCGGGCGCGGCGAACAGCTTGCCCAGCCGCGGCGATTGCGCGAGCTTCCAGGCAAGGGCATGCTCGCGGCCGCCGGAGCCTAGCAGCAGGACATTCATGGACAACGACCACCCTCCTCAGGACATGGGGCTGTTAGCAACGCAGAGGCCGGGCGACAACGCGTCCGCACTGTCGGTCTCCGAGCTGTCGATGCGGCTCAAGCGGACGGTGGAGGACGCGTTCGGCTTCGTTCGGGTGCGCGGCGAGATCAGCGGCTGGAAGCGCGCCGCCTCCGGTCATTGCTACCTCTGCCTCAAGGACGACAAGGCGGTGATCGACGGCGTGCTGTGGAAGGCGACGGCGGCGGGGCTCCCCTTCCGGCCCGAAGACGGGATCGAGGTGATCGCCACGGGCAAGCTCACCACCTATCCCGGCCGCTCGCGCTACCAGATAATCGTCGAGCGGCTCGAGCTGGCGGGGCAGGGGGCCCTGATGGCTTTGCTCGACAAGCGCCGGCGGGCGCTCGCGGCGGAGGGGCTGTTCGACGCCGCCCGCAAGAAGAAGCTGCCCTTCCAGCCGCGCGTGATCGGAGTCGTCACCTCGCCGACCGGGGCGGTCATCCGCGACATCCTCCACCGCCTCGCCGATCGCTGCCCGTGCCACGTCATCGTCTGGCCGGTGGCAGTCCAGGGCGAGGGAGCGGCGGCGCAGATCGCCGCGGCGGTGCGCGGCTTCAACGCCTTGCCGGCCGGCGGAGCGGTCGCCCGGCCCGACCTGCTCATCGTCGCCCGCGGCGGCGGCTCGATCGAGGATCTGTGGGCGTTCAACGAGGAGGAGGTGGTCCGAGCCGTCGCGGCGTCGGACATCCCGACCATCTCCGCCGTTGGGCATGAGACCGACACGTCGCTGTGCGATTTCGCCGCCGACGTTCGAGCGCCGACCCCGACCGCGGCGGCGGAGATGGCGGTGCCGGTGCGCGGCGACCTGCTCGGCCAGCTTCGAGAAACCGGCTTCCGGGTCGAGCGCTGCGCCCGGCGCGCCCTGGAGCGTGCGGGGGAGCATCTCGAAGCGAGCCTTCGCCGCTGGCCCGAGCGCGAGACCCTTCTGGCGCCCCAGCGGCAGCGGCTCGACGATCTCGCCGAGCGGCTTCCGCGCGGGCTGCGCACGGAGCTCAGCCATGCCCGGGCCGCGCTCGCCCAGACCGCCGGAGCGCTCCGCCCCGGCCTGCTCAAGGCGGCGCACGGCCGCGCCAAGGAGCGGCTGGATTCGCTTTGGCGCGTGGCGCTGCTAGCCCATCCCAACCGGCCGCTGGAGCGCGGCTATGCCCGTGTCGAGGATCGGGACGGCCGGACCTTGATCTCGGCGGCCTCGGCTCGGTCGGCGGAGCGGCTGAAGCTGATCTTCCGCGACGGCGAAGTCGCCGCCGAGGTCGCCGGCGCCGCGGCCGCCCCGGTCGATAGGCCGCGCCGTCCCTCCCAAGCGAAACCCGCAGGCGAGCAGCCTAAATTGCTTTAGGACAATCTCTGTTCGTCATTGCGAGGAGCGCAGCGACGCGGCATCCAGGCACGGCGCTTGTCACTGGCGCAGCCGCTGGATTGCTTGGCTCCGCTCGCAATGGCCGAGCAAGTCCGATAAATGCGGGAATCGAAGAGTAAGCCGCACCCAACGAGGCGAGGCCCCAATGCTGATGTCGAACAAGGGCCGCGAAGCGCGGCTTCACTACATGCCGGGGACCTTCCGGATCCTCGCCTCGGGCGACCATGTCCGCTGCGCCGTCACCGGCCAGCCGATCCCGCTCGACGAGCTGCGCTACTGGAGCGTCGCCCGGCAGGAGGCTTATTCCTCGGCCGAGTTGTCGGTGAAGGCGGAGGGACGGGAGGGATAGTGGCTTCAAATCTTCCCGGGCTGCCCTGTAGTCACCGCTTCGGTGCCGTTGCCATTGCGACCGCTACCGCTTACCTTCCTCTTCTCGAGCCGCGGCGCCTCGTAACGACACCTCCCCGTTCCCCATACGCTTCAGCGCGCTTGCATCGGTGATTGGCCCATCCCGGCGGGTGCGCTACGCGGAGGCATGATCTTCGTCGCCGGGGTCTCGAGTTCGGGCAAGACCTACATGCTCCGTCGTCTTGCCGAGCGGCGACCGGACATCGTCGTCATAAGCGGAAGCCAAACGCTTTCCTCGCTCGGTCGCCCGCTCCGGGCACTCACCCCCGAGGAAGCCCTGGGCAACCAATGGGTGCTATTGGCCAAGCTGTCGGCAAGGGATTTGCTCGCTGAAGCGAGGGCGATTCTCGACGGCCACGCAATAATCGAAACCACCGCCGGTCCCATGGCAATCCCGGAGACGTGGTACGACGCCGCCAACTTCGCCGGCTTCGTGCAGGTCGAGGCAGAGCCCAAGACCTTGGCGGAGCGGCGATCCAGTCGCGGCCTTCCCTGGACAGAGCGCGAAGCCGGGGAACTGCAGACGCTCGAACGGCGGGAGCTGCTTCGCCACTCCACACGGCTAGGGCGACCCTACCTGGCGGTCCGCTCCGACGAGGTTGAGGTGGTCGAGGCGTGGGTGGACCGGGTCGTCAGCAGTCCAGCCGCCGACGCAGGCGGCCATTGAAGACGTACTCGGTCCTTCCCGACCGATAGTAGGATGGGAGCGCCTCAGTCGCCTCGAAGCCGAATCCGGCGACCAGCCCCCGAAACTCCGGCATGCGCTCCTCTGGGACCGTGAGCAGTGGAAGCGGGTCCTCCAGCCAATCGATCGCCTCGGCGACCAGTCCGGTGGCCACGCGCAAGCCCCTCGCATGGGGAGCCGTCCAGACGGTGCACAGCTTGCGCTCCGCCGGGTCTCGCTTCGCGATCACGATGCCTTCCAGTCCCGAACCCGAGCGACGGACGAAAACGCGCCGCGAGCCGAGCCGCAGCCCCGGCTCCACAATTCCCCAGAACCAGCGAGCAAACCCCGGGTACGTGGCCTCGAGGTGGGAGAGCGACTTCCAGACCTCGCCTATTGGGCGATCGCCCTCCGAGCGGGGCCGCCAAGCCGGCGAAGGAGGCAAGATCGCAGTGAGCATGTCGGTCTCCATACTATTTTGCGTTCCTGTTTTATACATCGTTTCGCGGGGAGTCGGCTCGCTTGAACGAGCTCTTGAACGGCCGATTTCGCGCGCCCGCCTGCGGCGCGAGATACGCGATCGCCGTAATGAGGACGAAGAGCAGGACGAGCAATAGGAGCGAGGCGAGCACAGTCCTGGGCTTTGCTGGTTCGAGCGCCAACCACTCCGCCAAGGGCTGCGTGACGAACGCCGCCAGCAAGCTTCCGCACGCGCCGAGCAGAACGATGACGAAGGCGTAGAAGAGCAGCGAGGTCGAGGTGGTCCGGAAGCTGGCGAATGCGACGAAATCCTCGATCGGCTTGGCTGCGTCGCCCGGCTTGGCCGGTGGCTTCTCCTTCACCTTCCAATGATAGATGACCAACCGGTCGGCCACCTTTTCGATCAACTTCGGATCCTGCGGGTCGATGCCGGCGACGTACTCGGACCAGAGCGGCGCCTCGAGCCGCCGCACCTTCTCGAAGGGGGCGTGCTGCATAACGAGCTCATGCTCGAGGTCGCGGATGAGAAAGTAGTGGATGGTGGTGATGTGGAAGCCGCCGCGGTCTGCCGCCTCGCTGATTGTGCGGGGAAAGCTGCGCCGCTCATTCAGCCTGAACTCGGTCAGCTCCAGCCGAGCCGGCGACGAAGCGAACGCACGATCTCGCGCCGCCAGGTCGGAGCTGAACGTGGTCGCCGCCGCACCTTCGAGCCGAACGCGGAATCTGACGTAGCCACGCTTCCCAGCCTCACGAATGGACTTTGAGATCTTCTCGTCGAACGTAATTACGGTACCATCCCCGAACACCGGGTCCCGATCCCGCTCGAGCGAGATGTGTCTTCGCTCGATCTCGAACACCCGGTCCACCACGCCGCTCCGATTGATGTCGTACCAGCCATCACCGGAGATGCCGCGCTGAACCACGTCGTTGAACACCGCGTTCAAGGTGGCGCCGGACTTCAGCACGCCGCTGAGATTGACGATGTGGCCGACGCTGATCCGCGCGGGGATGTACAGGTAGAACCGCTTCAGCTGCTCCTGGCTATCGAACATGATGCCGATGTCGAGGAAGTTTGTGTCGGACGGCAGGTCGCGCCAGAGATTCAGGTGCAGCTCGACCTTCGGACGCGGCTCGGGCACCTCGACGCCGCCGCCGAGCGGCTCGTACCAAAGAGCAAGGGTCCCCTTCATCCCGTTCTTCCTGCCGCAGAAACGGTTGCTGTCAAGTTAGGAGGCCGGCTGCGCGATCGAGGCGACTTGGCGGGCGAGGGATTCGCGCGCCCTCAGCAGCGCGGCGGCGTCGGTCCTCGCCGATGCGAGTTCCGCAGGCTTGGTGCCCAGGAAGCAGGCAATGCGTTCAGCGTTAGCACCACTCGGGTGAGGGAGCCCAACCAGAACTCGGGCCGGGTCGACGACCCCCGCCGACGCCAGGTGCAGCATCGCCCGCGTGACGGCGGGGCCGAGCGGAACGATAATCGCATCGCGCAGCTGGGCGAATTGCGTCGTCCCGTACCGTTTGAACCAACCCCTGATCGCACCGTTTCCCAGCACGTCAGGTTGCCCCGACCAGTTCGCTCCGTCGATCGCCAGCGGGTAGGGAATCGTCGAGGTGAACTGAACCAGGTGATTGCTATCGCCCCAAAGTTCGGCGGTGCTGCCGACGCCCAGCCAAGCGGCCACGCCGACCGCGTCCAGCATTCGGACGAGGTTCGATCGCATTGGCCCTGAGAAGCTCGCGTGCGACTTAGCCATTGCGAGAGCCCGTTCGCGGCCGGCTCCGGCGAGCAGCGCCGCTCGCAGGGCGAGCAGGGCGTCCGACGCCTGGCGAGCGCCCGGCGTCAGTCCCACGATCGCGATCCTCGCGCGCACGTTCACGTGCTCGAACGGGGCGTAGACAAGGCGAAGGGCGCGGCCGCTCGCCTCAGCATTGTCGATGATTAGCTCGTCGTCCTCGAAGGGAGAATGGAAGGCCCTCTCGTCGCAGCTGAGGATGTGGTGTTCATATCGATCGAGAAGCTCGTATTCCATGGCCGCCGTCGTGAGAGAGTGAGAGATCAGGATGGACGGCCTCTCTCCGTCCTTCACCCATGGGCTCTCTTATCCCACCCGCCGGCCTCGGATGCCGCGCTGGCCGTCGATGCGCAGGAAATAATTGCCCAGGCTGCCGCGCTGGATGACGATCTTCTGGCCGGGACGGGGGTCGCTCAGGCCGAGCCGGGTCTCGTTGGTCTGCCAGATCGCTCCGTCCTCGAGCCTGATCTGCCATTTCCCGCCCCCCAGCGGGCTGGCGCCGGCGATCACCGTCTCCAGCTTGCTCTCCTGCTCGCCGCCCTCGCCCCGGAAGAGCGGGATGTTCGGAACGCTGAAGCCGAACAGCGAGCGGCGGGTCTGGCCGATCTCCTGCCGGTCGAGGACGACCAGCTCCCGCTTCTCCACCGCCTCGGCGAGGCGGGCGCCCGACGCGTCGTAGCAGGCGAGCCTGGCCTTTTCGTCGGCGATGCCGCGGCAGGCCGCGAGCGCCTGGATGAGGGCGTTCTCGCCGGCAGCCCGGGGCCTGGGCTTCGCGAGCGCCGAACCCTGGGCGAGCGCCGCCAGCGCCATAACCCCGACGATCCTGCCGCTACCCCTCATTGCTCATCCTCCCGCATGAGGACGAAGGTTATGGGCTGGAAAGCCCCGGGGCAAGACTGTGGCACAAAAGTGACATGGCTGACCAAGAATGGTCACACGGAGGTGGGGCTGCTTGCGCACCGTTACAGCGTCGACATAAACAGGTTGCGCATGGGTGGGGGGCGAGACTGCGCCCGGTGCACCAATTAGAAACGCCAAGGGGACGCCAATGTCTAAAATCAACTTCAGGGAAACGCTGCTCGCATCAACGATGATCGCGGGCCTGCTGGTCGCCACCCCCGCTTTCGCGCAGGAGGCACCTCCCGAGGGCGCTCCCGCGGGCGACGAGACCCCGCCCGACGGCATCCAGAGCCAGGAGTCGGCCGGCCCGGCCGAAGAGACCAGCCAGGGCGACATCGTCGTCACCGGCACCCTCATCCGCAATCCCAACCTGACCTCTTCGTCGCCGGTGGCGGTGATCGGCCAGGAGGAGATGCAGCTGCGCCAGTCGAACGTCGCCGAAGAGCTTCTGCGCGACCTTCCGGGCGCGGTCCCGAGCATCGGCTCGGCCGTCAACAACGGCAACGGCGGCGCCTCGTTCGCCGATCTTCGCGGCCTCGGCAACTTCCGCAACCTCGTGCTTCTCGACGGCCAGCGCATCACGCCTTCGAGCACCGTCGGCCGGGTCGACCTGAACAACATCCCGCTGGCGCTCGTCGACCGGGTCGACACCCTGACCGGCGGCGCCGCGACCACCTACGGCGCCGACGCCGTGTCGGGCGTCATCAACTTCATCACCCGCCGCGACTTCGCGGGCATGGAGCTCAACGCCAGCTCGCAGATCACCGAGCGGGGCGACGGCCACATCTTCCGGACCGACCTGACCCTCGGCGCGAACTTCGACGACGGCCGCGGCAACGCGGTGCTGTCGCTCGGCTACCAGCAGGCCGACCCCGTCTACCAGGGCGCCCGCCGCTTCTCGCTCAACAACTATACGTCGACGTCTGGCAATGCCGGCGGCTCGGGCACGACGGTCCCGGGGCGCTTCACGGTGGGATCGAGCTTCAACACCATCGTTCCGGCGACGGGCACGCTGCGCCCCTATTCCAGCCTGACCGACGCCTTCAACTTCAACCCGTTCAACATCTTCCAGACGCCGTTCGAGCGCTACAACATCTTCGGCGCCGCCCATTACGAAGTGGCGGACGGGGTCGAGGTCTACACGCGCGGCCTGTTCTCCAAGAACACGGTCGAGACCATCATCGCTCCGTCGGGCGTCTTCAGCTCGATCCTCACGATTCCGGTCAGCAATCCGTTCCTGCCGGCCGGGGCGCGCGCCACCTTCTGCGCGAACAACGATTTCGACCGGACGACCCCGGGCGTCCAAACGATCACGCCGGCGCAGTGCGCCGCCGCTGCGACCGCGCTCACCCCGGCGGATCCCAACTTCCGGGCCTTCACGACCACGGTCGGCCGGCGCACGACGGAGATCGGGCCGCGTCTGTCCGAATTCCAGACCACCGTGTTCGACTATCGGGCCGGCGTCCGCCTCGGCATCACGGACACGGTCGAACTCGACGTTTCGGGCGCCTATGGCGAATCGCAGAACGAGCAGAACCAGCAGAATTACGTTCTGACCTCGCGTCTTCGCACGGCCGTCTACACGAGCAGCGCGACGACTTGTAACCTCGGCGCCTCGCCGGTCGTGAACAATCCGAACCCGCTCCTGCCGCCCCTCGCACAGCCGGGCGCCAGCCCGAGTGCCGGCACGGGCTGCGTTCCGGTCAACCTGTTCGGTCCCGACGGTTCGATCAGTGCGGATCAGATCCCCTATCTGACGGCCGACGCCGGCACCCAGCAGCGGGCTTCGCTGGCTCAGGCCCGCGCGCTTCTGAGCGGGGATGTCGGCGCTTCCTCGCCCTGGGCGGAGGATCCGATCGGCTTCGCGATCGGTGCCGAATATCGTAAATATACCGGCGAGCAGATCGCGGACGTTCTTTCCCAGTCGGCCGGCGAGCTCGGCGGCGCCGGCGGCGCCGTGCTGAACTTCGAAGGCAGCTACGACGTCAAGGAAATCTACGGCGAAATCATCGCGCCGCTGGTCCAGAACAGGCCGTTCTTCAACGTCCTGACCGTTGAGGCGGGCCTGCGCTATTCGGCCTACAACGTCGATGCGCCGGGCAATCCGAGCTATAACACCACCACCTGGAAGGTCGCGGGCACCTGGGAGCCGGTCGACGGTCTGAGGCTCCGCGGCAACTACCAGCGTGCCGTCCGCGCTCCGAACATCAACGAGCTGTTCTCGCCTGTTGCCGTCGGCCTTACGAGCCTCGCGACGGACCCCTGCCGGACCACCCGCAATTCCATGGGCGTGATCACCTACGGGCCGGCCCTGAACGCCAATCTTCGTGCGGTCTGCCTCGCGCAGGGGGCCCCGTTGGCCTCTATCGACAGCATCACCAACCCGACGGCCGCCCAGGCGAATGGAACCTTCTCGGGCAGCCTGGCCCTCCGTCCGGAGACGGCGGACAGCTACACGCTGGGTGTCGTGTTCCAGCCGTCGTTCATTCGCGGCCTGTCGATCACCGTCGATTACTACAATATCAAGATCAAGAACGCGATTTCGCAGCCCGCGGGCGGCGACCTCATCACGAACTGCTTCGGCGGCAATAATGCCACGGGAGTGACCGCGGGAAGCGCGACCGACCCGAACTGCTTGCTGTTCCGGCGTGATCCGGTGCTTGGAACGCTTTCCGGGGACGCCGCCACCACGGGCGGGTTGGTCTTCCCGGTGTCCAATTCGGGCTACATCCTGACCGACGGTATCGACGTAGGTGTCAACTTCCGCCGCGATTTCGGCTTCACCAAGCTGAACTGGAGCTTCCAGGGCAATTGGACGAACCGTTCGATCTTCCAGTCGACGGTCCCCGGCTCGGTCATCCCGGTCGGCTTCCCTGGCGCGGGCGGCGCGGTCCCGGCCTCGGCCCCGCGCGAATGCGTCGGCTTCTACGGGACGAATTGCGGCTCTCCGGGCTCCGCGGGTCCGAACTCGTCGCCGGGCTCGCTCCAGCCGGAGTTCAGCTGGAACCAGCGGACCACCTTGACCTTTGGCGACATCGACCTGTCGCTGCAGTGGCGCCACATCTCGAAGATGCGGGTGGAACCCGGCCTCGTGGCGTACAATTGCGTGGACGGGCTCAACCCCCCGATCGCAAGGGGTGCGCTCGCCGGCCAGTGCCTCAACTTCAGCGAGATCAAGGCCCACGACCTGTTCGACCTCGCCGTGCGCTTCGGGGTCAACGAGAATTTCGACCTGACGCTCACCGTGACGAACCTTCTCGACAAGGAGCCGCCGATCGTCGGTTCCACCATCGGGTCGACCAGCTTCAACAGCGGCAACACCTATCCGTCGACCTACGACGCGCTCGGCCGCCGCTTCGCGATCGGCGCCCGCCTGAAGTTCTAAGGCGGGACGGCGACCAAGACTTTCGGGGCGGCCTTCGGGCCGCCCCTTTTTTTATGCGCGGCGAAAGGCTGGCTGGCCTGTGTCGGTTCGGGCTGAGCGGGGCCGATCCCTTCTCTCCGATGCGGTGGGTGAGGAAAGCGCTTCGACGGGCTCCGGAGGAGGCGCGGAGCTAGCCGCCGAAGCCGAAGCGCTCGACCCAGGGCGCGAGAGTCGGCAATGCGGGCGCCAACCGGCCTTCGTAGCGGCGCCATCCGCCGCCGCCGTCGTAGAGCCCGCGGCGAACCTGGGTCGCGCTGGCCGTCCTTACCCCGCGCGTTTGGGCAGTCCTGTCGAAGGCGTGGAAATCGTCGGTCCATTCGATCCCGACGAAATCCGCCATGGCGCGTACCGTCGGCTCGAAATCCGCCACGAGCCGGTGGTACCAGACTTCGTGGACCGCCAGCGGCAGCCGCTCGCGGCACAGCTCGATGAGTTTCATCAGCGCATCGTAATGGCGAGCCGTTTCCACCAGATCGCTGAAGGCGAAGGCAGCGGGGCTCGGGGTGAAATTGATCCTGTAGCAGCTCAGCACCACGTCGCGCGGATCGCGGCGCATGATGAGGATCCGGGCCTCCGGAAAGAGCCGGGCGATGATCGGAAGCTTGATTCCGTTGAAGGGATTCATATCGACGAAGACGCGGTCCGAGACGTCGCCCGTCATGGCCCGGACCCGCGCCCAGTAACGGGCTCGCAGGTCCGAGAGCAGAGTCGGATCGATCGAATCGAGGTCCGGCATGGTGCCGTCATTCCCGACCAGCACCTCGTCGGTATCAGCCAGCGTATCGCGCTCCTCCAGCGCTATGACTTCCTCGGCACTTGCAAGGATATTCTCGACCAGGGTTGTACCCGACCGCGGGTAACCCAGGAGGAAGACGTGTCCGGCCGCCGCGCCGTCCACCGGTGGGGCGGGTGCCGGCTTGGCGAGAGGCGGCGAGCGCTCGACTTGCGCCGCGATCGCCTGGATGAAGGCTCGATGCGAGGGCCGGCCTGGCCTAGGCGCAAGCACGGCCGAATAAGCGGCTCGAAAATTGGACTGGGCCTGATCATAGGCGTCGAACGCTTCACCGCACCGGTCCTGCCGGTCAAGCGCATCGCCCAGGAGGGTGAGAGCTCGGGTACGGTCGTCGGGCTTCAGCGCGGACTTGAGCAGGGACTCCAGGCGGGCGGCCGCCTGCGCCCCTTCGCGATCCTCGATCTCCATCGACGCGAGAGCGAAGGTCGCCGCCGGGTTCGCCGGGTCGATGGCGAGGGCGCGTTCGGCCTGGCTTCGGGCCGCGGCCCGATCGCCCCGTTTGGCGGCGATGTCGGCGAGCTTGCCGAGCGCGGGCGCCAGATTGGGGTCGAGCGCGAGCGCTCGCGAATAGCTGTCGACCGCTTCAGGCTCGGACCGAAGGGCTTCCAGAGTGAAGCCACGCTCGAGCCAGGCGGCGGAGTGGCGAGGCTCCGCCGCCACCACGCGGTCGAGAACGGCAAGCGCCTCGTCCAGCCGGTTCTCCTTGCGAAGCACCGCCCCGATCGCCCCAAGCACCATCACGTCGCCAGGGGACAGGGACAGCGCCCTCTTCAGCAGCCGGTGCGCGCCTGCATAGTCGCCGGCTTCCTCGCGGCGCCAGGCGGCGAGGTTCAGGATCATCGGATCTTCCTGCCCGGCAGCGAGCGCGACCTCGGCCACCGTGGCCGCCCGCTGGATATCGCCTTGCGCCAGCGCCTGCTCGATTCGCGCCCGCCGGGCCGGATCGAGCGACGCTCTTTTCGCCCGCTTTGCTTTTTCGATTCGATTCGACATATTGACCCGATCATCTCTATCCTGCGTCGCGGGATGAGCCAGACAGAATTGACGTCAAAGGATTTCGCCATGCCTCGTTTCGTCACACTCGCTTTCACCTGTGCCCTCGTTTCCGCGACTGCCGCCCAGTCCGCTCCTACGAACCGGGCCGATGCAGCCGAGAAATCCGCGGACGCCCGGGAGAAGGTGGTCTGCAAGCGCTTTCCCCGGACCGGTTCGCTGGCTGACAGCTACCGAACCTGCAAGACCAAGGCGGAATGGGACCGGGAGCGCGACAACGTCCGGCAGGTCAACTGGGCCAGTCCCTGCAGGTCTGCCAACAGCGGCACCTGCGAGTAACCGAGGGCATTTGCCCGCCTGCGTTGACTGAGATATCGGTCCTTCATGGATCAAGCCGAGCTCCAGCGCGCGCTGGCCACAGCTAAGCAGGCGCGCCAGGCCGGCCGCCTGGACCAGGCGACGCAATTGCTTCGGGACGCGCTTTCGATTGTGGGCGAGCAGCCTCTCGTCCTGAACTCGCTCGGCCTCACCGTTCTTGGGCAAGGAAAGCATGGCGACGCCGCGGCCCTGTTCCGCCGCGCCATCGCCGCGGATCCCGGATCGCCCGAATTGTGGATGAACCTCGCCAAGGCTTTCCGCGAGCAGGGCGACGACGCCGGCGAGCGGCAGGCGCTGGAAGGCGCACTCGCCATCGACCAGCGGCACTTCATGGCGTTGGTCCGGCTCGCCGAGCTGCACGAGCGTATGGGTGATCCGGAGCGCGCGGCGGGGCGCTGGTCCGGCGTGCTGGCTCTGGCGGCCATGATGGAGGAACGGCCGGCCCCGCTGGAGACGATGCTCGACCATGCTCGCGAGGTCGTGGCGAGGCAGCGCGCCGGCTTCGCCGCGGCGGTGGACGAAGGGCTCCACGAACTGCGGCAGGGGCTCGGGGCGGCGGAGCGTCGGCGCTTCGACGCCGCCATCGATCACGCGCTCGGCCGCCGCGGTATCTACGCCAACCAGCCGGCCGGGATGCACTTCCCCTTCCTTCCGGCGGACGAGTTCTTCGAGCGCCGGCATTTCCCCTGGCTCGACCGGATCGAGGCGCAAACCGAGGTCATTCGCAGCGAGTTCGAAGCGCTCCTGGCCAGGGACGAGGCCGCGATCCGCCCCTATGTGGCGATGGAGCCCGGCACCCCGGCCAATAAATGGTCACCGCTCGATCACAAGCTGGACTGGGGCGCTCTGCATCTGTGGAAGGACGGCGTCCGCGACGACCAGGTCTGCGCCCGGGTGCCTCGGACCGCCGCGGCCGTTGAGGCGCTGCCGCTGTCGGACCTTCCCGGGCGTACCCCCACCATCTTCTTCTCGATCCTTCGCCCCGGGGCGCATCTGCCGGCGCATACCGGGGTCAGCAACGTCAGGGCGATCATCCACCTGCCGCTCATCGTGCCGCCCGGCTGCGGTTTCCGGGTCGGCGGGGAAACTCGCGAATGGGAAGTCGGGCGGGCCTGGGCTTTCGACGACACGATCGAGCATGAGGCCTGGAACCGATCCGACGGGCTTCGAGCGATCCTCATCTTCGATGTCTGGAACCCCTACATCACCGAGGTGGAGCGCGACCTGCTTCGCCGCTTCTACTCGGTCGCTGCAACCGCCGACGGCGGTGGGGATTCCGGGATCGGCGTCAGCGACTGAGCTTCAGGTGGTCAGCGCCGCCTGCGCGAACGCGCAGTCCGCCGGAGCGCCCGTTCCGGCCGCGGCTTCGATCCAGGCCTCGCCCTGTGCCAGCTCCGGTGCGAGCGACTCCTCCACCTCGGCCCGGCGCGCCAGTCGCGCCTCGTTGTCGAAGGGCAGCTCCGGGTTCTTCGAATAGGTCGCGAAGAGCGGGCCCTCGACAATCGCCTCGATCGCCGAATCGTCCATCGGCACACCGAAATGCGCAGCGGCGGCCTTCAGCACCGGACCCGGCTTCGCGAAGAACACCTCCGAGTTGAGCGCCCGCGCGTTGGGCATCAGGGAGATCGCCCCTGTGAAGGCTCGCATCTGCGCCAGCCACAAGGCCGCGCAGCGCTCGGCGTCGGACAGGTTCGACAGGTCGCCGAGATAGAGCGAGAGCTGGGCAGTGACGCGTTGCAGCCACGAGCGATGGTTCTCGTCGCGCAGGATGGCGAGCAGATAGTCCCTCAGCGAGCTGTGGAGGAAAATCGCCCGGGCGTCCGGATCCAGGGCGACGATGTCGGGAAGAAGGAAGTTCACCGGCACGTTCGCCTTGACGATCGTCGGCAGATCCTCGCGATAGCGTTTGGACAGCATCGCCGCCGTCAGTGAAAGCCGCTCACGGTGGCCGGTAATGGCGAGCTGCCGAAGCGCCAGCGGCTCGCGCAGCACCAGGTTCAGGTCCGGATCGTCGAGCGCCCGGGCCAGCAAGGTGGAACCGCAATGGGCGACATGGAAGATCCAGCCCGTCGCCGAGGGCCGGGGCGCCTCTCCGGTCAGCGCGGTCAGCGGCAGGCGCATCGCCCGGTTCGCGGCCGGCGAGACCCGGTGGTCGAGGAAGATGGAGCGGTGATAAGCGGCGCGGTCCATCGGCACGAAGATCGCCGAATTGCCTTCCCAGGACTGAAGGTAGTGGTCCGGCGATGTGAACAGGTCGGCGAGCGTGAGCGACATCGACTGCGCTATAGCTCGCAAGCCCTTCATCGGCTATCCCTTGGCCCCGCCATGCCCAAAATCCAATTGCCCGAGCCGGGCCGTCCCCACGTCCTGATCCAGGCCGCCGGAGAGGGCGGCATCCTTGAGGTCGATCCGTCGCAAGTCGCCGAGTTGTACAAGGTGCACGGAGCCTTGCTGCTGCGCGGGTTCGAAATAGACGTGCCGCAGTTCAACAGCTTCGCTCGACAATTCTGCACGACCTCGGTCGTCAACGAGAGCCCCGGACGAAGCCCGATCGACCCCGACAATCACATCCACTCCGTCGACGCCGGCACCGGGCCCTTTTCGCTCCATCCGGAGCTTTCGCGCGAGCCGTGGAAGCCCGACGCTGCGTTCTTCGCCTGCCTATCGGCGCCCAGCCGCGGCGGCGAGACGACGATCTGCGACGGGATCGAGCTCGTGCGCGCAATTCCCGACGCGGTTCGCCGCGGGCTGGAGGGACGGCGGCTCCTCCATATCAAGGACACCTGGCCGGAGCTCCTGGAATACTGGCTCGGCACGGCGGAGCCCAGCGACGAGATACTCGCCAATCCACCCGAATGGTGCCCTTACCAATTCCGCCGCTTCGACGCGGAGATCCTGAGGATATTCACCCGCCCCGCACTCCATCGCCCGATGTTCGCGGAGGGGCCGGCATTTGGTAATTTCCTGCTCTTCGCGCGCTTCAACAATCGGCGCATCGGTTATCCGCTGCTCGACGACGGCCACCCGGTGCCGGACGAGTGGCTTCACGCGATCAGGGAAAGCGGAGAAAAGCTGAGCGTTCCGATCGCCTGGGAGCGCGGCGACATCGTGATGCTCGACAATACCCGCTTCATGCACGGCCGAACCGCGATCCTCGATCCGAAGGAGCGGCTGATCGCGACCTTCTTCGGCTATCTCGGCTTCGCCTTGCCCGATCCCGAAGAGCCGCCCAACCCGATCTGGCGCCAGAGGGACTTCTCGCCCCCGCCGCCGCCGCGCAAGCTGCACCAGGCGCGAAGTTGAAACTCCGGCCGGCAGGGAGTAAGCTTGCCTCGCAAAATGGAGGACGTGCCATGGCTCGACTGATCTTCCTGACCGCGCTCCTGATCGGAGCCGCCGCCCCGGCTTCGGCCGGAACCCCAACGGAAAAGGCGGCGCTCGACGCCCGCAACCGCGAGATCGTCCTCAGCGAATATCCGGCCCGGGCGCTCGCCGCCGGCGAGCAGGGGGCCGTCGGCTTTAGAGTCACGCTCGATCGGGACGGCTATGCCTCGGCATGCGAAGTCACTCATAGCAGCGGCTACCCGAAGCTCGACCAGGAGACATGCCAGCTCATCCTCCGCCGAGCCACGTTCAAGGGCATCAAGGACGGAGACGGACGCAAGGTGAGCGCTGTCCACCAGGGCGTGGTCAACTGGAAGCTGCCGGGCGCGGCGCCCGGCCCGGCGCCGGCGGCGACGGCGGCGACAATGGCGGCCGCGGCCAAGCCCGAAAAGAAGATCTGCCGCCGGCGGGTCAAGACCGGGTCGCTCGCCGATTACGAGCGGCTGTGCGCCACCGCGGCGGACTGGGACCGAATGGCCGAACGGACCCGCGCGGAGTGGGGCGCCCTGCAAGGCGTGCTGGGGAACACCCGCGGGAATTAGCGTTCGCGTCATCCCGGCGGAAGCCGGGACCTCGGCGAGAAAAAGGCGCCGAGCTCATCACTCGACGAGGTCCCGGCTTCGCCGGGATGACGCGTTGGGTGGGCGCTACGCCGCCGCCTGGACCTCCCCCGTCTGGAGCGTCAGGGCTCCGTCGCCTTCGCCGACCCGGACGGTCGAGCCGTCGGGCACGTCGCCCCTGAGGAGCGCGTCGGCCAGCGGGTCCTGCAGGTAACGCTGCACCGCGCGCTTGAGCGGACGAGCGCCGTAGACCGGATCGTAGCCGACGCGGCCGAGCCAGGCGCGGGCGCCCTCGCTCAGCTCCAGCCTGATCTTGCGGTCGGCAAGGAGCTGCTGGACCCGCTCGACCTGGATGTCGACGATCGGCGCCATATGCTCCGGCGCGAGGCGGTGGAAGAGGATGATCTCGTCCAGGCGGTTGAGGAATTCCGGGCGGAAATGTCCCCGCACCACCTCCATCACCTGCGGCTCCACGTCCTCGACCTTCTGCCCTTCGGTCAGGCCGGTGAGATACTGGCTGCCCAGGTTCGAGGTGAGGATGATGATCGTATTGGTGAAATCGACGGTGCGCCCCTGGCCGTCGGTCAGCCGGCCGTCGTCGAGCACCTGGAGGAGCACGTTGAAGACGTCGCCGTGCGCCTTCTCGACCTCGTCGAACAGCACCACCTGATAGGGCCGCCGCCGAACCGCCTCGGTCAGAACGCCGCCCTCCTCATAGCCGACATAGCCCGGAGGCGCGCCGATCAGGCGGGCGACCGAATGCTTCTCCATGAACTCGGACATGTCGATGCGCGCCATGGCGTGCGAATCGTCGAACAGGAACTCGGCGAGCGACTTGGTGAGCTCCGTCTTTCCGACTCCGGTGGGGCCCAGGAACAGGAAGCTCCCCATCGGCCGGTTCGGGTCCTGAAGGCCGGCGCGCGAGCGGCGGATCGCCTTGGCGACGGCGCGCACCGCATCCTCCTGGCCGATCACCCGCCGGCCGATCTCGGCCTCCATGTTGATCAGCTTCTGGCGCTCGCCCTCCAGCATCCGCTCCATCGGGATCCCGGTCCAGCGGGCAACGACTCCGGCGATGTCCTCGCTCGTCACTTCCTCGCGGAGCATGGCGCTCTGGCTCGCGACCTCGACCTCGGCGAGCTGCTTCTCGAGCGCGGGAATCCGCCCGTACTGGAGCTCGCCCGCCTTGGCGAGGTCGCCGGCGCGCTGCGCCTGCTCGAGCTCCAGCCGCGCCCGGTCCAGCTCCTCCTTGATCTTGGCCTCGCCGGCGAGCTTCTCCTTCTCGCCTTGCCAGCGCTGGGTGAGCTCGGCCGACTGCTGCTCGAGGTTGGCGAGCTCCTCCTCCAGCGCCTTCAGCCGGTCCTGCGAGGCGCGGTCCTTCTCCTTCTTGAGCGCCTCGCGCTCGATCTTGAGCTGGATGATCCGGCGGTCGAGATTTTCGATCTCCTCCGGCTTGGATTCCACCTCCATCCGCAGCCGCGAGGCGGCCTCGTCCATCAGGTCGATCGCCTTGTCCGGCAGGAAGCGGTCGGTGATGTAGCGGTTGGACAAAGTCGCCGCCGCGACCAGCGCGCCGTCGGTGATGCGAACGCCGTGGTGAAGCTCGTATTTCTCCTTGAGGCCGCGAAGGATCGAGATCGTGTCCTCGACCGTCGGCTCGCCGATGAAGACGGGCTGGAAGCGCCGCTGAAGCGCCGGGTCCTTCTCGACATGCTTCTTATATTCGTCGAGCGTGGTGGCGCCGATGCAGTGAAGCTCGCCCCGCGCCAGCGCCGGCTTGAGCAGGTTGGAGGCGTCCATCGCGCCCTCGCTCTTCCCGGCGCCGATCAGCGTGTGCATCTCGTCGATGAACAGGATGATGTCGCCCTCGCCCTGGCGCACCTCGTCGAGGACGCCCTTGAGGCGCTCCTCGAACTCGCCGCGATATTTGGCGCCGGCGATGAGCGAGCCCATGTCGAGCGCCATCAGCTTGCGGTCCTTGAGGCTGTCGGGAACGTCGCCATTGGCGATTCGAAGCGCGAGGCCTTCGGCGATGGCGGTCTTGCCGACGCCCGGCTCGCCGATCAGCACCGGATTGTTCTTCGTCCGCCGCGCCAGGATCTGCACCGTGCGCCGGATCTCCTCGTCGCGGCCGATGACGGGATCGAGCTTGCCGTCGCGGGCGGCCTGGGTGAGATCGCGGGCGAAGCGGTTGAGCGCGTCGTAGGCGTCTTCGGCGGAGGCGCTGTCGGCGGTGCGGCCCTTGCGGAGGCCTTCGATCGCGGTGTTGAGCGCCTGCGGCGTGGCGCCGGCGGCGGCAAGCGCGCGGCCGGCCTCGGTAGAGGCGGCGAGCGCCAACGCGGTGAGCAT
>DASWLY010000087.1:0-7404 GCA_036400035.1 Allosphingosinicella sp. | reverse complement strand
TGCGCGGGTCGGCGATCGAGAAGCCATATTCGTAGCCGAGCACCCCGAATTCGGAGAGCGGCGAATCGCGAACCTCGAAGCGCGCGCCTTCGACCCGGGTGAGCGGAATATATTTGCGGCCGTCCGTCTGGTCGACCCAGGCGGCGTGGCGGTGGCTGAACGTGCCTCGGGCGCTGTCCTGGCCGGAAAGGCGGACGCCCCAGCCCTCGCGAAGCAGGGTCCCGAACGCGAGCGCCTCGGCCGTCGCCCAGTCGAAGCCCTGCCCGCCGGCGAACATCTCGCGCTTGGCGTCGATGATCCGCTGCAGCGTCTTGTGGACGGTCAGCCCCTCGGGGATCGTGCTCAATATCGCCCCCACCTCGCGCAGGGTCGCCTCGTCGACGCTGGTCGAAACGTTGCGGCGCTCGGTCTCGGGCGTGCCGGGCCGGCCCAGGCCCGACCAGCGGCCCTCGAACCAGTCCGCCTTGTTGGGCAGATAGGATTTGGCCGCCTCGAACTCGTTCTCGAGCAGGCCGGTGAACTCGGCCACCCGTCCTTCGGCCCAGGCGCCGTCGATCACGCCCTCCTGCCGGAGGCGGGCGCCGTACAGCTCGGACACCGGCGGGTGCTTGCGGATCTCGGCATACATGAGCGGCTGGGTGAAGCTCGGCTCGTCGCCTTCGTTGTGGCCGAAGCGGCGGTAGCACCACATGTCGATGACGATGTCGCGCGCGAACTTCTGCCGATATTCGATGGCCAGCTTGCAGGCGAAGGTCACCGCTTCGGGATCGTCGCCGTTGACGTGAAGGATCGGCGCCTGGACCGACTTGGCGATGTCCGAAGGGTATGGTGACGATCTGGCGAACTGCGGGCTGGTCGTGAAACCGACCTGGTTATTTATGACATAGTGGATCGTCCCGCCGGTGCCGTAGCCCGGGATTCCGGAGAAGGCGAAGCACTCGGCGACAATGCCTTGCCCCGCAAAGGCCGCATCGCCGTGCAGAAGCACCGGCAGGACCTCGCCCACCGCCTTGCTTCCGCCCCGCCCGACCTGGAGCGCCCGGACCTTGCCGAGCACGACCGGATCGACCGCTTCGAGGTGGCTGGGATTGGGGACCAGCGACATATGGACCTGGATCCCGTCGAACTCGCGGTCCGACGAGGTGCCGAGATGGTATTTGACGTCGCCCGATCCGCCGACATCCTCCGGATTGGCCGAGCCTCCGGCGAACTCGCTGAAGATCGCCCGGTACGGCTTGGCCATGACGTTGGCGAGGACGTTCAGCCGCCCGCGATGGGCCATCCCGAAGACGATCTCGCGCACCCCGTACTGGCCGCCATATTTGATCACGGCCTCGAGCGCGGGGACCATCGATTCGCCGCCGTCGAGGCCGAAGCGCTTGGTGCCGACATATTTGCGGGCGAGGAACTTCTCCCACTGCTCGGCCTCGATCACCTTCTGGAGGATCGACTGCTTGCCTTCGGGGGTGAAGCGGATCTCGGCGTCACGGCCCTCCAGCCGCTCCTGAAGGAAGCGGCGCTCGTCGAGGTCGTTGATGTGCATGTATTCGAGGCCGACATTGCCGCAATAATTGCGCCTCAATATCTCGACGACCTCGCGCACCGTCCCCTGCTTCAGGCCCAGAGCTCCGCCCAGCCACACCGTCCGGTCGAGCGCCGCGCCGGTGAAGCCGTAATGTTCGGGAGTCAGATCCTCCGGCATCTCGCGCTTGGCGAGCCCCAGGGGATCGAGATTGGCGGCGAGATGGCCTCGCACCCGGTAGGTGCGGATCAGCATCATCGCGCAGATGCTGTCGTTGGCGGCCTGCTCGACGTCGGCCGCCGGCCTGCCGTCGGCGACCGCCGCTTCCTTCGCCTTGGCCGCGACCTTCTCGATCGTCATCGAGGTCGGGTCGAGGCCCGAGTTGAGCTCGTCGAGCTCGGCCACCGGCCAATTGCCGCGCGCCCAGCTCGGTCCCTGCTCGCGTTCGTTGCCGATGCTGTCCAAGTCGAATTCGCCTTCCGAGTCTTCTACAGTCCAGTTCGCCCCCGGTTCCGCCCCCACCCCGTCATTGCGAGGAGCGAAGCGACGAAGCAATCCAGCCCCGCGTCGGACGCCGTACCGGATTGCTTCGCTTCGCTCGCGCTGAAGGGCGAAGCGGCGGGACCGCCCCTCGCCTATCCCTTCAAAAGCGCCGCGAGGGTCGATCCAAGCTCAGATGGGCTCGGCGACACCGTAATTCCAGCCGCCTCCATCGCCGCGATCTTGTCGTCGGCACCGCCCTTGCCGCCGGCGACGATGGCGCCGGCATGGCCCATTCGCCGTCCGGGAGGCGCGGTTCGGCCGGCGATGAAGCCGACCGTCGGCTTGCCGCGCCCGGCGCGCGCCTCGTCCTTGAGGAACTGCGCCGCATCCTCTTCGGCCGAGCCGCCGATCTCGCCGATCATGATGATCGACCGGGTCTCGGGATCGGCGAGGAACAGCTCGAGCACGTCGACGAAGTTGGTGCCGTTGACCGGATCGCCGCCGATTCCGACCGCGGTCGTCTGCCCAAGACCGGCATTGGAGGTCTGGAACACCGCCTCGTAGGTGAGCGTGCCCGAGCGGCTGACGACGCCCACGGAGCCCTTGCGGAAGATGCCGCCGGGCATGATCCCGATCTTGCACTCGCCCGGAGTGAGCACCCCCGGGCAGTTCGGCCCGATCAACCGCGACTTCGAGCCGGCCAGCGCCCTCTTCACGCGAACCATGTCGAGCACCGGAATGCCCTCGGTGATGCAGACGATCAAAGGCACCTCGGCATCGACCGCCTCGAGGATCGAATCGGCGGCGAAGGGCGGCGGGACGTAGACGACGCTGGCGTCGGCGCCGGTCTCGCGGACCGCCTGCTGCACCGTGTCGTAGACCGGAAGCCCAAGATGGGTCTGCCCGCCTTTGCCTGGCGTGACCCCGGCGACCATCTTGGTCCCGTAGGCGAGCGCCTGCTCGGTGTGGAAGGTACCGGTCTCGCCGGTCATCCCCTGGGTGATGACCTTGGTCGACGAATTTACGAGAATGCTCATTGTGCTTCCGTTCCTGGAGTGGAGAGCGCCGGGACGACGCGGCCCGCTGGACGGAACCGCGCCGCCGGCGCCGATCCGGGTTCATGGCGAGCCGCGGCGATCGGCCCGCGGGGGATTTCGGGGGTGACGAAGACCGGCATCTACCGTCCTGACTTCCTCGCTGCCCGGATCGAGATTTGCACCCGGTCGCCGGGCATTCCCGAATAGCCTTTCGCGACGAAGGCCGTGATGATCCGGGGCTCGCCGGCCTGCGACGACCATTCGGGATTGTAGAATTTCTTCAGCCGGCCCTTCTTGTCGGTGGCCGAGGCGAGGTTGGACGGCGGGCGGCCGATCACCGCCGCCAGGGCGTCCGTCACCGCCTGCCGCTCGGGCAGGCTGCGGACATAGAAGGTCGCGTTGCACTGGGCGTTGGGCGCCGCGAAGAAGCCCGAAGTCTGCGACAGGATCAGTCCCCCGCCAGTCCAGACGCCGAGCGTGACCGCCGCGGACTTCTTGGTGGCCGGGATGGTGTGGGGAACCGCGCCGAGACCGGCGGCGGCGGCCGACGCCGCCAGGCGAGCCCCGTCCCCCCCGCTCTCGAGACAGAGCGTCCTGAACAGGCTGGCCATCTCCGCCGGACTTCTGTCTCTGGGCTCCGGCGCGACGGGGTTGCCGCTGACGAACTGCATCGACATCATCCGGCCGTAGGGGTCGGTCCACATCGCGCCGCTCTGCGCGAACGCGGGAAAAGCCGGCAGCAGCATGGCAAGGACGGCGGCCCGGTGCAGGATAGGTTTCATCAAAAGCCTCCGATAGCCTGGGCGGTGAGGACGTTGCCGCTGAGGCCGAAACGCTGTCCGAGCGGGTGTTTCTGGGGAACGTGGCTGACTTCGACGGTGATTCCTTCACGCCAGCCCGACGGCTCCCACAGGCGCTTCGAGAGTCCGGGCGCCGGTTCCTGGACCCCGGTCGGCGGCCTGCCCATCCAGGCTTCGAGTCGCTTGCCGTCGACCGGCGCGGCCGCTTCGAAATCGTAGAGCCGGCAGCCCGAGCCCCAGAAGCCGGTCTGGTCCTGGTAGCGCGAGACGACCAGGAACAAGTCGCGCCCGCCGATTCTGCGGCGGAAGGTGGCCCCGGTGGCGGTTCCGTCCTTTTCGGTGGCATCGCGTCCCATCTTGACCAGGCGCGCGATCCGGGGATCGCCGTCCTCCGGCATCGCCTTCCAGCCCGATCGGGCGGCGTCCGACTTCACCGGCCCGATATCGTCGCCGGTGCGCGCGCAGGCCGCCTTGAAGGCCTTCAGCATCTCGAGCTCGGCCGCCATCGCGGGTGCCGGCGCAGCAGGGGCCGCGAGGAGCAGGGCCGCGAGGATCAGCACCGGCCCTGCAACTCGTACATATCGTCATTGCGAGCCCTTCGACGCCGCCTGCGGCGGCGCTCAGGATAAACTGCCGCTTCGCGGCAGCGAAGCAATCCAGGGCGGCCTTCGAGCCGCGCCGGATTGCCGCGTCGCTTCGCTCCTCGCAATGACGGATCTGCGGCGATCATAACCTAGAAGGCTATGTACATGTGCATGTTGTCGCCGGGCTGAAGGACCCGGGTGCGCGAGAAGATGTCGCCCCGCGCCTTGCGGCCGTCCGCGAGCTTGCCCGAATATTCGCGATAATGGGGAAGATCGGTGCTCTTGCCCTTGAGCCCGACCGCCTTCATCGCGTCGTCGAAGCCGTCCAGATACGGGAACATGTTCTTCACGTCCGGAACGAGCAGCGCACAAATATTCTTGTACCGCCCTTTGCCGGCGAAGCTCGCGAGGACGATTCGCACTTCCTTGCCGTCCACGGTCCGGCGCCACTGCGTATAGCCCGCCGGCTTCTTGAAGTCGCCGATCGGCTGCATGCTCCTGACCGTTCCGAACTCGTCCGCCGCCAGATCCGAGTCGGTGAGCCGGGTCCAGGCGGAGTCGCCGTTCATCCTCGCCTCGATCGCCTCGGGGCTCGGCGCCCCCGTCGCGCAGGCCTGGACGAAGAGCGGCACCATCGCGCTGTCGTCGGCGGTGGCTCCCGCGACAGGGGTTGCGGCTCCAGCGGCCAGGACGGCCAGGATCGCCTTGATCTGCAGAGGGCGGACTTGAACGGGCATTGATTCACTCCGTTTCGCGACGAGGCCGGCCGTGCGGATCTGTTACCGCACCGACGGAAGCGGGGCCTGCCTGGCCCCTTTCTTGAGATACTTGCGGGGGATGTTCTGCATCAGCAGGTCCATCTTGTAGATCGACACCCATCCCTCGGGCTCGGCGTGGACGGAGAAGCTCGTCAGCCCCGCGGTGAACCGGGCATAGTCGAAATTCTGGGCCGTCTTCCCGAGGTCGGGCTTTGCGGAGAGCATCGCCGCGAGCCGGTCGACCTCTCCCGAAAAGGAGGCCGCGCCGGACGCGACGGCGCATTTCAGCCAGACGGCGTGCCGAGGGTCCGCCGAAGAGGGCACCATGGCGCGCATCGCGTAGCGTTCGCCGAACTTCACCACCCGGGACTGGGTCGCCCGCCTGAGATCGCCGGCGAAGAAAGCCGGTGCGTCGGCGGCGGCGACGTCGCCGCCGGGCAGGGTCGGCCCCGCTTCGGCCGTGGTGCCGCAGATTTGCTGGAAATGGCCGGCGAGGCCAGCGGGCGCCTCCTGGGCGACGGCCCACTCCGCCGGGGCAAGAGAAGCGACGGCGAGAAGTCCGGCCGCGGCGAACCGGAGGCTCATCCCAGGCTCCCGTCGATCGCCCTGCAGGCCTCGAGCAGCTCCTTCACGGCGTCCACCGAAACCTCGAAGTTCGCCTTGGCGCTCTCGTCCAGCTCGATCTCGACGATCCGCTCGACCCCACCGGCGCCGATCACGACGGGGACTCCGACGTAGAGATCGTCGACGCCGTACTGGCCCTGCAGATAGGCGGCCGCCGGAAGCAGGCGCTTCTTGTCCTTGAGATAGCTCTCCGCCATCGCCAGCGCGGACGTGGCCGGCGCGTAGAAAGCGGAGCCGGTCTTGAGCAAGCCGACGATCTCGCCGCCGCCCGAGCGGGTGCGCTGGACGATGGCGTCGATCCGCTCCTGGGTCGACCAGCCCATCTTGATGAGGTCGGGCACGGGGATGCCGGCCACCGCCGAATAGGCCGGCACCGGCACCATCGTGTCGCCGTGGCCGCCGAGAACGAAGGCGGTCACGTCCTCGACCGAGACCTTGAACTCCTCGGCGAGGAAGTGGCGGAACCGCGCGGAGTCCAGCACTCCGGCCATTCCGACGACGCGCTGGTGCGGAAGGCCCGAAAATTCGCGGAGCGCCCAGACCATCGCGTCGAGCGGGTTGGTGACGCAGATGACGAAGCTCTCGGGCGCGTGCGCCTTGATGCCCTCGCCGACGGCCTTCATCACCTTGAGGTTGATCCCGAGCAGGTCGTCGCGGCTCATGCCCGGCTTGCGAGCGACTCCGGCGGTGACGATGCAGACGTCGGCGCCGGCGATGTCGGCATAATCCTGGGTGCCGGTGAGCGTCACGTCATAGCCTTCGACCGGCCCCGCCTGGGCGAGGTCGAGCGCCTTGCCCTGCGGAATGCCCTCGGCGACGTCGACGAGGACGATGTCGCCCATCTCCCGGATGGCGGCGAGGTGAGCCAGGGTGCCGCCGATCATGCCGGCCCCTATCAGTGCGATTTTCGTGCGAGCCATGGGGCTGCTCCAGCCTTTCTAACGTCGGTCGAGCGGAACAGGCGGCAGGACGCCGCCAATGTGGCGACCGCTTAGACCCGAAGGCGGTAGGGGGCAACCGGTCCCGTGACCCGTCATTGCGAGGAGCGACGCGACGAAGCAATCCAGCAACGAGGCATGTCACGGACTCAGCGCTGGATTGCTTCGCTGCGCTCGCAATGACGGGGGATGGTCACCCTCCCTGCAGATCCTCGTACAGCATCAGCGCATTGTCGTCCGGATCGTGGAAGGTGAGCAGCCTCACCAGCCCCGGAACCTCCCGGATCGGCCCGCGGCACGCGTACCTCCCCGTCATCCCGGCGAAAGCCGGGATCTCGTGGAGATTAGCCGCGGCGCCCTTTCCTGCCCGAGGTCCCGGCTTTCGCCGGGATGACCGGGATGGTCACCTCCCCTGCAGATCCTCGTACAGCATCGGCGCATTGTCGTCGGGGTCGTGGAAGGTGAGCAGCCTGACCAGCCCCGGAATACCGCGGATCCGCCCGCGGCCCGCCGTGCCTCCCCGTCATCCCGGCGAAAGCCGGGATCTCGTGGAGATTAGCCGCGGCGCCCTTTCCTGCCCGAGGTCCCGGCTTTCGCCGGGACGAGGGGGGGTGGTCACCTCCCCTGCAGATCCTCGTACAGCATCGGCGCATTGTCG
>DASWLY010000086.1:0-4839 GCA_036400035.1 Allosphingosinicella sp. | reverse complement strand
CCGCGCCTTCGCGGACTCAGGACTGCCGGTGCCTCCGGCAGTGGCGTCCGACGCGTTGTGGTTCTTCGTCCAGGCCGGCGATTGCGACCAAGCGATCCGGTGGGTCCGGAGATTCGCCGCCGCGCTGAGCGTCCATCCAGCCGAGGCCCCTCGGCTTCAGGCAGAAGCCGCGCGGCTCGACGGTTGGGGCGATGCGATGGCGGGCGTGGCGCAGGCCGTTCGCGGGGCCTTAGCGCCGCTCGGCGTCGGCGTCGGCCACTCCCCGTCCGACGCAGCCGGAGTCTACCGCCGCTTCACGGGCTCGGTGGCGGCGCTGGCCCCGGACGATCCGGCGGTCGGCGAGCAGCTCGAGGAGGCCGGCCGAGCCGCGGCGGCCGGCGAATTGGCGGAGGCGGAGCGCCTGCTGGGCGAGATCATGAAAACGCCTGGCCTTCCGGAGCAGCAACTTGCGGCCGCCGGCGAGCTGACTCTCCGGTTATGGCGTTCGAGCCGCTCGCTGGCGGAAACCGAAGCGGTCGCGGCGCCGATCCGAGCCCGCTATCTCGAAGCATTGGCCTTCACTGCCCTAGCTCGACTGGAAGCGGTGCTTTGGCAAATGCGCGTGCAGGGAGGAGAAGTCGAGCACGCCGCGAAAATGCTCGGGCTGGCCGAATGGGCGGCCGATCTCGCGGCTCCGGCCGCGCGCAGCTTGCTGCTGGCGTTTCGCGCCGCCTCACCTTCGGTTCCGATGACCGGCCGGCTGAGGCAGGCGCTGGCCACAGCCCGCTATTTCGGTGTCATGGACACCGATGCCGAGGAGGTCCAAGCTGCGACTGCGGACCCGGGAAGCGCGGGGCACGGTTTCGCCATTGAGGATGAAATCCGCGGCGATCTCGACGGCGCCGTCACGGCGACCGAGGCCGAGACCGCGTTGCGAGCGGCGGTCGGCCGCCTTCGCGCGGCCGGCGCTCTGACCCCGCAGCGGCTGGCCAGGCTTCGCGGCGAGCGCGGAAACAACGCTCTGAACCAGCAGCGCTTCGCGGAAGCTTCGCGCCATTACCGCCGCGCCGAGCGCCTTTTTCGCCGGTTGGGCGAAATCGGAGAGGCGATCAGCGCCGTGGCGGGAGCCGCGCGCGCGGCAAGCCATGGCGGTGACTTCGAAGGCGCGAAGACGCTGTTCATGAGCGCCCTCGAGGAGGCGGGCAACGGGCCGAAGCGGGCCGAATTGCTGCGTGGGCTGGGAGCGGCGCAATTGCTGGAAGCCACCGAGCGGCGCGTCCCGGCCGACATGGCGCTGCTCGACGAGGCGATTACCACGCTAGCTGAAGCCGTCGCCTCCGCACCGGACGATGCGAAGGAGCGCGCCTTCTCCCGGCTTGCCTGGGCTCGCGCCAAGGGCGAGCGGGGCGACCAGGACGGAGCAATGGAAGCGCTGGACCTTGCGATTTCGGAGCTCGCGCATCTTGGCCGCGCCGAGGCGAACATATTGATCACGCATCGCGATCAGTTCCTCGGCGGCCAGTGGCAAGCCCTCCAGCTCGCCTGATGTCCCGCCGGAACATTCGCCCCGCGCCGTCGCGAAATGGTGGATAATGATGGAAATGGTGGAGCCGAGGGGGATCGAACCCCTGACCTCTGCAATGCCATTGCAGCGCTCTCCCAGCTGAGCTACGGCCCCGAACCTTTTTCGCCGCCCCTGGGAGGGCTGGCTTGCGGCGCCGGATTTAGGGGACGCCGCCTCGTACTGCAACCCGTCATTGCGAGCGCAGCGAAGCAATCCAGTCGGCGGCCGTTCCAGGCTCTGAAATGGATTGCCGCGTCGCTGCGCTCCTCGCAATGACGGGCTCGGGTGAAAGCACCGCTTTCACCGCTTCCATCATACCTCCTCGTCGTCGTCCCCCGCTCCGGGCACGCCGATATCGTCGTCGCCGCCCAGATCGACCTCGTCGTCCGGATTCTCCTCGGCATCCTCGTCGATGACCAGGTCCTCGGCGGCCAGATCGGCATCCTCCTTCTCGTCGACGACGACCTCCTTCTTGGGCGCGTCGTACGGCAGGGGCTGCTTGGACTTGAGCACGGGCTCGGGATCCCAGGCGACTCCGCAGGCGAGGCAGGTCACCGGATCTTCCTTGCCGAGATCGTAAAAGCGGGTGCCGCACTTGGGACAAGTGCGCTTGGTGCCCCATTCAGGCTTCACCATCGGTGAAATAACTCCAGTGAGAAATTGGATAAACGGCCGCATCCGACCGGACAGCGGCGCGCTTGCCACATGGTGTGGCCGCTGTCAAAAGCCAAGGCCGATGGAGGACAGCAGGCCCCGGCCGACGGCGTTTGGAGCCTCCCCTCCGCTTCGCGGAACGATCCGGGTCCCCGGGGACAAGTCGATCTCCCACCGCGCCCTGATCTGCTCCGCCATGGCCCGAGGCCGAAGCCGGATAGACGGATTGTCGGAAGGCGGCGACGTCCGCTCGACCGCGGCGGCGCTGGGGGCGATGGGCGTCGGGATCGCCCGGGACGGCGCTTCCTGGACGGTCGACGGGGTTGGAACGGGCGGTCTCCTCCAGCCCGAGGGCCCGCTCGATCTGGGCAATAGCGGCACTTCGGCGCGGCTGCTCATGGGGCTCGCCGCCTCCCACCCGATTGCCGCCGCTTTCACCGGCGACCCCTCGCTGTCCCGCCGGCCGATGGAGCGGGTGGCGGCGCCGCTGCGCCGGATCGGCGCCGGGGTGGAGCTCGCCCCGGGCGGCCGCTTGCCGCTGATCGTTCGCGGCCTCTGCCCGGCCGTGCCGCGCACGCACCTCATGGAGCTCCCCTCCGCCCAGGTGAAATCGGCGCTGCTCCTCGCCGCCCTCAACATCCCCGGCCTCACCCGGATCGTCGAGCCGGTGCCGACCCGCGACCACAGCGAACGCATGCTCAGGCTGTTCGGCGCCGACATCGCCGTCGAGGGCGAGGAGATCCTCCTGAGCGGCGAGGCCCGGCTCAGGCCGCGGACGCTGGAAATCCCGGGCGACCCCTCCGCCGCCGCCTTTCTCGCCGTGGCGGCCCTGATCGTCCCGGGCTCGGAGCTTCGGCTGGAGGGCGTCGGCATGAACCCGTCGCGCACCGGGCTGTTCGAGCTCCTCTCCGGGATGGGCGCGGCCGTCGAGGTTTCGAACCGGCGCGAACCGGCCGGCGAACCGGTCGCGGACTTGTTCGTGCGCCATGGCGCCCTGAGCGCCATCGACGTCCCGCCGGAAATCGCCCCGCGAATGATCGACGAATTCCCGATCTTCTTCGTCGCCGCCGCCCTTGCCCGCGGCACGACCCGCACGAGCGGCCTCGGCGAGCTGCGCTTCAAGGAATCCGACCGCCTCACCGCCATGGCCGCTGGGCTCCGGGCGATCGGCGTAAGGGTCGAGGAGGCGGAAGACGGGCTCCTCGTCCAGGGCAGCGGCGGCGAACCGCTCCCCGGCGGCGGCCCTATCGACCCGCGCCTCGACCACCGGATCGCGATGAGCTTCGCGGTGGCTGGCCTCCACTCGCGCCAGCCGGTAACGGTCGCCGGCATGTCCGCCGCCGACACCAGCTTCCCCGGCTTCGCCGCCTTGCTTGAGGACCTCGCCCGATGATCATCGCCGTCGACGGCCCCGCGGCGAGCGGAAAGGGCACGATCGCCAAGGCGCTCGCCCGCCATTACGGCTTGCCGCACATGGACACGGGCCTCCTCTACCGGGCGGTCGCGCTCAACCTGCTTCGCTTCGGCGGCGATCCCGACAGCGAATTCGCCGCCGCCCGCGCCTGCGATTTCTCGCAGACCGACTTTTCCGATCCCGAGCTCAAGAGCGAGGCCGCCGGCGGAATCGCCTCGCGGATCTCGGCCTATCCGTTGGTCCGAGCCGCTCTGGCCGAGCGCCAGCGCGATTTCGCGGGGCAGGAAGGCGGCGCCGTCCTCGACGGCCGCGACATCGGCACCGTCATCGCCCCGGAGGCCGGCGCCAAGCTCTTCGTCACCGCCGCCGCCGAGGTGCGAGCCCGCCGCCGCTTCGAGGAGCTCACCCGAATGGGCCTCTCGGTCCATTACGAAGACGTCCTCCTCGACATAAGGGCACGCGACGAACGCGACATGGGCCGAGCCGCGGCGCCGCTGCTCAGGGCGCAGGATGCCGTACTTCTGGATACGAGCCACATGGGAGTCGAGGAGGCGATCGCAGCAGCGATCGGGGCGGTGGAGCGGCAGGTGAAGGAAAAGCCCTGATCCGGCGCTCAGGCGCCGGCCTGCAGCCGCCGGTCGATCTGCCGTGGATCGCGACGTCGCCCACGCCAGGTGGCCTTGCCGGCCGCGCTCGCTTGTGGCCCGATTAGACGCCTTTCTTCACGAAGGCTCGGGAATGTCGTGCTTGTCCGAGGCCGAGCCCTCGCCCTCGTCGGCGCCAGGCGGGACGGCGCCCGGTGCATCCGCGGAGGTCGCGATCAAGGTGCCGTTGTCGTCGAGTATCTCCGTCGAGGGCTTCTTCGTCCCGGTCGCTTTCTTCGCCATCGCCTGTCCTTCCCGAAGTGTAGGCCGAGAAACGTCCGCCGCTTCAATCCAATCCCGCCAAAAGCTCGTTCACCCGGCGCTCCGCATCGGCGAGCGCGCGCTTGGTCGACTTCTGCCCGTTGAACGCGGCGGCGACTTCCTCGCCGACCAGCCCCTCGATCGCGTTTTGGCGCTGGACCCCGCCGGGCAGGGGCCGGCCCGTGCTCGCCACCCGGGCGATGTTCGTTCGGTGCGGAAGCGCCTTGAAGGCCGGGCTGTCGACCACCGCCTTGAACGCGGGAAGGTGGCCGGTCCGAGCCCAGTCGAAATTATGCTCGGCGATGTGGCGGAAGAAGCGGCCG
>DASWLY010000085.1:0-4104 GCA_036400035.1 Allosphingosinicella sp. | reverse complement strand
CAATCTGACCGGCCAGGTCCGCAACATCGCCGAGGTGACCACCGCCGTGGCCAGGGGCGATCTTTCGAAGAAGATCACCGTCGACGTGAAGGGCGAGATCCTCGAGCTCAAGAACACCATCAACGTCATGGTGGACCAGCTGAACGCCTTCTCCTCCGAAGTGACCCGCGTGGCGCGCGAGGTGGGCACCGAAGGCAAGCTCGGCGGTCAGGCGCAGGTGCCCGGGGTCGCCGGGACGTGGAAGGATCTGACCGACAACGTCAACCTGATGGCCGAGAATCTGACCGGGCAGGTCCGCAACATCGCCGACGTGACCACCGCCGTGGCCAGGGGCGACCTTTCCAAGAAGATCACCGTCGACGTCAAGGGCGAGATCCTCGCTCTCAAGGACACGATCAACGTCATGGTCGATCAGCTCAACGGCTTCGCCTCCGAGGTGACCCGAGTCGCCCGCGAAGTGGGTACGGAGGGCAAGCTGGGCGGCCAGGCGCAGGTGCCGGGCGTCGGCGGCACGTGGAAGGATCTCACGGACAACGTGAACCTGATGGCGACCAACCTGACGAACCAGGTGCGCGGCATCGCCGACGTCGTTACCGCGGTGGCCCAGGGCAACCTCAAGCGCAAGCTGACCGTGGACGCCAAGGGCGAGATCGCGGCTCTGGCCGAGACGATCAACTTCATGATCGAGACCCTCGCCACCTTCGCCGACCAGGTCACCAACATGGCCCGCGAGGTCGGCATCGAAGGCAAGCTGGGCGGCCAGGCGCGAGTGCCCGGAGCTGCCGGCTTGTGGCGCGATCTCACCGATAACGTCAACCAGCTCGCGGCGAACCTCACCAACCAGGTTCGATCGATCGCCGATGTGGCGACCGCCGTGACCAAGGGCGACCTCACCCGCTCGATCGCCGTGGAAGCGTCGGGCGAGATGGCGGCGCTCAAGGACAACATCAACGAGATGATCCGCAACCTGAAGGAGCAGACGCTCAAGAACGCGGAGCAGGATTGGCTCAAGACCAACCTCGCGCGCTTCTCGCGCATGCTCCAGGGCGAGCGGGATCTCGCGACCGTCTCGAACCTGATCATGTCCGAGCTGGCGCCGCTGGTGAACGCCCAATATGGCGTCTTCTATGTGACCAAGCGCGAGGAAGAGGAATCGATGCTCGAGCTCGTCGCCAGCTACGGCGCCGAGAGCCACGACGAGCTGAAGCGCGAGTTCAAGCTTCGCGAGGGCCTGGTCGGGCAGGCGGCCGCCGACAAGCGCCCGATCCTTCTCCAGAACGTGCCGGGCGACTTCATCCGCATCGGCTCCGGCCTCGGCCGCGCCACCCCGGCCAACATCAACATCCTCCCGGCTTTGTTCGAGGACGACGTCAAGGCGGTGATCGAGCTGGCCTCGTTCAACCACTTCAACGAGACCCACCAGAGCTTCCTCGACCAGCTCATGGAATCGGTCGGCATCGTTCTCAACACGATCGCCGCCACCATGCGCACCGAGGGCCTGCTCAAGCAGTCCCAGCTCCTCACCCAGGAGCTTCAGGCCCGCCAGACCGAGCTCACCACCAAGCAGGAGGAGCTTCACAACACCAACGAGGAGCTTCAGGAGAAGGCGCAGCTGCTCGAGAACGAGAAGAAGCAGGTGGAGGCCAAGAACCTCGAGATCGACATGGCCCGCCGCGCTGTCGAGGAGAAAGCCGAGCAGCTGGCGCTGACGTCCAAATATAAGTCCGAGTTCCTCGCCAACATGTCACACGAGCTCAGGACTCCGCTCAACTCGCTGCTGATCCTCTCGAAGCTTTTGGCCGACAACCCGCAGGGCAACCTCAACGAGAAGCAGACCGAGTTCGCCCGGACCATCCACTCGGCGGGATCGGACCTGCTCAGCCTGATCAACGACATCCTCGATCTCTCCAAGATCGAATCCGGCACCGTCTCGATCGAGCTCGGCGACATGCGGATGCGCAGCCTGCGCCAGCATATGGAGCGCACCTTCCGCCAGCTCGCCGCCGACAAGGGCCTCGAGTTCGACGTCCAGTTCGACGAGAACCTGCCCGCCTCGATCCGAACCGACGAGAAGAGGCTCCAGCAGGTCGTTCTCAACCTTCTCTCCAACGCCTTCAAGTTCACCGCGCAGGGCGGGGTCACGCTGGCGGTGCGGTCGGCGGAGAGCGGCTGGAGCACCAACCATCCGGTGCTTCGCGGAGTCGACCGGGCGGTCGCGATCGCCGTCACCGACACCGGCATCGGCATCCCCGAGGACAAGCAGAAGCTGATCTTCGAGGCGTTCCAGCAGGCCGACGGCACCACCAGCCGCAAATATGGCGGCACCGGCCTCGGCCTCTCGATCAGCCGCGAGATCGCGCGCCTTCTGGGCGGGGAGCTGCAAGTCCGGTCGAAACCCGGTGAAGGGTCGACGTTCACGCTCTTCGTGCCGCTCGAAGCCGCCGCCGTCGCCGCGCCCGAGGGAACGGCGACCACCGCCCGCTACGAGAACAGCGGCGCCAGCGTGCCGACCGCCCTCCCCGTCACGCTCGAGGTCAGCGACGACCGCGACAATCTGGGCGGCGATCCGTTCGTCCTGATCGTCGAGGACGACACCACCTTCGCCTCGATCCTGCTCGATCTGGCGCGGGAGGCTGGGTTGAAGGGCGTGATCTCGCCCGCCGGCTCGGGCACCCTGGCGATGGCGCGCAAGCTCCGCCCCGACGCGATCACGCTCGATCTCGGCCTCGACGACATCAACGGCTTCGTCCTGCTCGACCTCCTGAAGCACGACGCCGAGACCAGCGGGATCCCGATCCACGTCATCTCGGGTGCCGATGAAGTCTCGTCGGTCACCCAGATGGGCGCCTTCGGAGTGACCGCCAAACCGGCCGACCATGACGAGCTCGCGGACGTTTTCAGCCGGATCCAGGCGGCGGCGAAGACCCGCCGCCGCCCCAGTGTCCGAACGAGAAGCGAGGATCCGGTGTCCAAGCCGCGCAAGGTCCCCGAGCTGGCCGGCACGAAGATACTGATCGTCGACGACGACATCCGGAACATCTACTCGCTGACCAGCGTCCTCGAGAGCTACGATGTCGAAGTGCTCCACGCCGAGCGCGGGCGCGACGGCATCGACATCCTCGAGCAGACGCCCGGCATCGACGTCGCGCTGATCGACATCATGATGCCCGAGATGGACGGCTACGAGACCATGGGGCAGATAAGGGAGCGGCCGGCTTTGGCCGAGCTCCCGCTGATCGCCGTCACCGCCAAGGCGATGAAGGGGGACCGCCAGAAGTGCCTCGACGCCGGAGCGTCCGATTACATCGCCAAGCCGGTCGACATTGAGCTTCTGCTGGCGCTGCTGAGGGTGTGGATCGGCAAGACCCGCAACCGCGCGGGCCGGGCGAAAGCGCGCCAGCCGCAGCCGGTCCGGACGGCCGCGGAGTGACGGCATGACCGCCGATCGGCAGGCGGGCGCGGCCGCCCTGGATCCCGGCGACTCCGCCGAGCCGTCGCCGGCGCCGGGCCCGCGCGCTCGGGTGCTCGTGGTCGACGACGACCAGAACAATCTGCTCGCCATCCGAACCGTGCTGGAGGATCTGGCCGAGGTCGAGGTCGCGTCGTCGGGCGACGAGGCGCTTCGGCACCTCTTGAAGGGCGATTTCGCGGTCATCCTGCTCGACGTCTACATGCCCGGCATGGACGGTTACGAGACCGCCCAGATCATCCGCTCGCGCGAGCAGACCAAACGCATCCCGATCGTGTTCCTCTCCGCGGTCAACAAGGAGGCCGAGCACCTCATTCGCGGCTATTCGATGGGCGCGGTGGATTATGTGTTCAAGCCGGTCGAAGCCGTCGTGCTTCGTTCGAAAGTGGCCGTGTTCGTCGATCTGTTCACCATGCGCCGGGAAATCCAGCGCAAGGCGCGCCAGGAACAGGCGCTGCTGGACGCCAACCTTCGCGCGAATAACGAGCGGCTGCGGATCGAGCGCGAGTTGCGGATTGCGGAGCAGCGGCAGGCGGCGATCATCCGCTCGCTGCCGATCATCCTTTATCTAGAGCCGATCGATGCCGAGCCGCGCATTCCGCAATTCGTCAGCGGCGACTTCGCGGCGCTCACCG
>DASWLY010000084.1:0-34774 GCA_036400035.1 Allosphingosinicella sp. | reverse complement strand
GGCCCGAACATCGGCGGCGACGGGCCTTCCCCCTTCGCCGGCCTGTTCGTCGCCGTCACCGCCTGGGGGCTGGCCGAATTCTTCACCCGCAAGCGCCGGATGGCGCTGCCCAGCATCCTGCTTCTGCTCGCCTTCACCGGCGGAGTGCTTCTGACCGCCGTCGCCGCCCTGGTGCTCGCCGTCGGCGTTCCGGAATTCGAGAATAACGACCGGGCGGTGGCGCTCGTCATCGCCGCGTCGGCGGCGGTCGCGGCCGGGGCGACCTGGTTGCACTGGCGGCGGTTCCGGGTGCCGATCACGGTCGCGGTCGGAGCGGCCACCGTCGTCGGGGTCGCGCTCGCCCTCATCGCTTCGGTGGTCGGCGCCGTTCCGGCCCTGGAGAAATTCATCCTGGCGAGCGCCCTCGTCCTCGGCCTCGGCGTGTTCCTGTTCGCCATGTGGTGGGATTCGTCGGACCGCGCCCGCGAGACCCGCCGCTCCGACGTCGCCTTCTGGCTTCATCTGCTGTCGGCGCCGCTCATCGTCCACCCGATCTTCTCGCTGCTCGGCCTCGCCGACGGCGACGCCACCGTCGGCCAGGCGCTGGCGGTGCTCGGGGTCTATGTGCTGCTCGGGATCACCGCGCTCGCGATCGACCGGCGCGCCTTGCTCGTCTCGGCGCTCGCCTACGTCCTGTTCGCGCTGATCAGCCTGTTCCGCGATTTCGGAGCGGTCGAGCTCAACATCGCGCTCTCCGCCTTCGTCATCGGCTCGGGCCTGCTCCTGCTCTCGGCCTTCTGGCACGGCGTCCGCCGCTCGGTCGTCCGCCCGCTGCCGCCGGCGCTGCAGGCGCGGCTTCCGGTGACGGAGAGGGTGATGGCCTGAGTCTCTGCCTCCCCATGCGCAGCATGGGGAGGGGGACCATGCGAAGCATGGTGGAGGGGTAACCGGCAGAAGCCTGCGCCAGCTACCCCTCCACCACCTTCGGTGGTCCCCATCTTCGATGGAGAGGCAAGTTCAGCCGTTGACCGCCTTCATCAGCCGCCGTTCGAGCGGCGCCAGCACCGGCCCCAGCTCATCCCCGCGGCGAAGCACCATTCCGGCCTCGTTGACCAAGGCCCACATGCCCTGCCGGTTGCGCAGGGCGGGCTTCTTCTCGATCTTGTATTCGGGCCGCTCGGCGGTCCGGCGGAAGGCCCAGAAGGCGGCACCGTCGCGGCCGAACTCGACCGCATAATCGCGCCAGAGCCCCGCCGCGACCATCCGTCCGTAAAGGTCGATGATCCGGGTCAGCTCGGCCCGGGTGAAGCCGATCTGCGGCGACGATCCTCCCGGAAAAGGGTGGACGGTGCCCATCAGGCGCGGCCGCGCCCCTTGCGCGCCTGGCCGTCCCGCTCCTCGATCAGCTCGGCGACCCGCCGCCGAAGCTGCTCCACCTCGCACTGGAGAATCTCGAGCTTCTGGGTCGCCGGATCCAGCTGCTCGGAGCAGACCGTGCCGTAAGGGAGGAAATTGCCGGAGCTGCTCTGCTCGGCGCTGACGAGGGTGGAGCGGGCGGGAATGCCGATCATCGTCGCGCCCTCGGGCACGTCCTTGGTGACGACGGCATTGGCGCCGATTCGGGCGCGCTCGCCGACCAGGATGGGGCCCAGCACCTGGGCGCCGGAGCCGATGATGACATGGTTCGCGATCGTCGGGTGGCGCTTGCCGGCTACTCCGTCGGTCGGGTTGGTGCCGCCCAGGGTGACCTGCTGGTAGATGGTGACGTCGTCCCCGATCGTCGCCGTCTCGCCGATCACGACGAAGCCGTGGTCGATAAAGAAATTCCGGCCGACCGAAGCTCCGGGATGGATGTCGATCGCGGTCAGGAAGCGGCTGATATGGTTGACCAGGCGGGCCAGGAAATAGAGCTCGCCCTTGTACAGCCAGTGGGCGAGGCGGTGGAAGCCGAGCGCCCAGACCCCGGGATAGAGGAGCACTTCCCAGCGGCTCCGGGGGGCGGGATCGCGAGCCTTGATCGAGTCCAGATAAGCGAAAAGCCCCGGCAGCATAACCACTCCCCACTGCTCCCCTTACGGGCAAAATAGGACCGCTTGGCGCAAAATGCCAGCGCGTCGTCATAATCGTCATTGCGAGCGAAGCGAAGCAATCCAGTGAGGCGGCGGAGGCCCGCTGGATTGCTTCTTCGCAATGACGTTCTTCAGGCCCCGCCCGCGGAAGCCGGAAAGAGCCGGGCGCGGCTCAGCCGCAGGCCGACCGCTCGCCCCGCCTCGGGGACCTCGCGGTTGCCGATGCGGACGTCGATCAGCGGTTCGACTCCCGCGATCTTGCCCTCGATCCGGGTGACTCCGCCGAGATGGATGGCCTGGACGATCTGCATCGGCAGGGCCCCCGCCGCGCCCTCCTCGACTAGGGTTGCGTCGTGCGGACGGAAGTAGAGCGAGGCGGGCCCGTTCGGGGAAGGCTCCACCGGCACGTCGAGCGCCCGGCCGTCGAACAGCACGCGCCCCTCGTCGATCGTGACCGAAAGCCGGTTCGAATCGCCGACGAAATCGTAGACGAAGGCGCTCGCCGGCTCGTCGTAGATGGTCTGCGGGCCGGCCACCTGCTCGATCAGGCCATGGTCCATCACCACCACCCGGTCGGCCAGCTCCAGAGCCTCCTCCTGGTCGTGGGTGACGAAGACCGAGGTCAGGCCCATCCGGTCGTGCAGGTCCCGCAGCCAGCGCCTCAGCTCCTTGCGCACCTTGGCGTCAAGCGCCCCGAACGGCTCGTCGAGGAGCAGGAGCTTGGGCTCGACGGCGAGCGCCCGGGCCAAAGCGACGCGCTGGCGCTGCCCGCCGGAAAGCTGGGCCGGATAGCGCTTGCCGAGCCCGCCGAGCTGGACGAGCTCGAGCAGCTCCTGCGAGCGGCGCATGATCTCCGCGCGCTTGGGCCGATCGCGCCGGCGCTTCACGGTCAGCCCGAAGGCGACGTTGTCGGCGACGTTCATGTGCGGGAACAGGGCGTAATGCTGGAAGACGAAGCCGATCCGGCGGTCCCTGACCCCGAGGCCGGTGACGTCCCGGCCCTCGAACAGCACCGCTCCGTCATCGGGGAATTCGAGGCCCGCCATGATCCTCAGCAAGGTCGTCTTGCCCGAGCCCGAAGGCCCGAGCAGGGCGAGGAACTCGCCCGGCTCGGCCTCCAGGCTGACCCCGTTCAGAGCGGCGAAGCTGCCGAAGCGCTTCACCACATTGTCCACGCGGATGCTCAATGGCCCTTGCCTTTTCCATGATAGCCGTAGCGCCATTCGAGCGCGCTCTTGAGCACCAGGGTGAGCAAGGCGAGCAGGGCCAGCAGCGAAGCGACCGCGAAAGCCGCGACGAAATTATATTCGTTGTAGAGGATCTCGACGTGCAGCGGCAGAGTGTTGGTCCGGCCGCGAATGTGGCCGGAGACGACCGAGACCGCTCCGAACTCGCCCATCGCCCGGGCGTTGCACAGCAGCACGCCGTAGAGCAGGCCCCAGCGTATGTTGGGCAGGGTGACGAGCCGGAAGGCCTGCCAGCCGCTGGCGCCGAGCGAGACCGCCGCCTCCTCGTCGGATTTGCCCTGCTCGATCATCAGCGGGATGAGCTCGCGGGCGACGAAGGGGAAGGTGACGAAGATCGTCGCCAGGACGATCCCCGGCACCGCGAAGATGATGTCGACGTCGTTCGCGGCGAGCCACTCCCCGAACCAGCCCTGGGCTCCGAACAGGAGCACGAAGACCAGCCCCGACACGACCGGGGAGACCGAGAAGGGGAGGTCGATGAAGGTGACGAGGATGCTCTTGCCGGGAAATTCGAACTTGGCCACCGCCCAGGCGGCGGCGAGGCCGAAGACGACGTTCACCGGCACCGCGATCGCGGCGACCAGCAGGGTCAGCTTGATCGCCGCCAGCGCGTCGGGCTGGGTGACGCTGTCCAGATAGGCGCCGACTCCGCCGCGCAGAGCCTCGACGAAGACGGAGACGAGCGGAAGCAGCAGGAAAAGCGCGAGGAAGACCATCGCCGCGCAGAGCAGCAGGATCCGGCCGAGCCGGCCCTCGGAAGCGCCGCGGGCGGCCATCAGTCCATGCTCCGGCTGCGGGCCCAGCCCTGCAGGAGGTTGATGAGCAGGAGCAGGACGAACGAGATGACCAGCATCACCGCCGCGATCGCGGTCGCGCCGGCATAATCATATTGCTCTAGCTGGGTGACGATCAGCAGGGGCGCGATTTCGGACCGGTAGGGCATGTTGCCGGCGATGAAGATCACCGATCCATATTCGCCGACGCCCCGGGCCAGCGCCATCGCGAACCCGGTCAGCCAGGCGGGAAGGATGGCGGGGATGATGACCCGCCGGACCGTCTGCAGCGGGGTGGCGCCGAGCGACGCCGCCGCCTCCTCGACCTCGCCGCCGATGTCGGCAAGCACCGGCTCGACCGAGCGGACGACGAAGGGCAGGCCGATGAAGACGAGGGCGACCACGATCCCGAGCGGAGTGAAGGCGACCTCGATCCCGAGCGGCACCAGATACTGGCCGAGCCAGCCATTCTCCGCGTAGAGCGCCGTCAAGGCGATCCCGGCGACCGCGGTCGGAAGCGCGAAGGGCAGGTCGACGAGGGCGCTGACGATCCTCTTGCCGGGGAAATCGTGCCGGACCAGCACCCAGGCGATGAGCAGGCCGAAGACCCCGTTGACGCAGGCCGCGGCGAAGGCGGTGCCGAAGCTCACCTTGTAGGCGGCGAGCGCCCGCTCGGAAAGCGCGACGGCGACGAACTCGCTCCACCCCATCCCGGCCGTCCGGATGAAGACGGCGCTCAAGGGAATGAGAACGATGAGGCACAGCCAGGCGAGCGTGAAGCCGAAGGTGAGGCCGAAGCCGGGCAGCGCAGTGCGCTCGCCGAACCAGCGGCGCCGGGGTCGGGACGGAGGGCTCGCGGCGAGCGCGAGCGAGCCGGTCGTCATCGGCGCCTGGCGCGCGCTCTGATCGTGTCGAGACGGACGACAAGCCCCGGCAACATACCCACTCCCCCCACACACCCACGCAGAGCCTAAAATAAGCCGGTCGCCCGAAAAGGCCAGACGAGCGCTGAAATTCCCTCGCCGAAGCTTTTTCGCTTGCGCGGCCCGGCGCAGACCCCGCATTCGGTGCCTGGACCGAGGGACTTAGACAGAAAGATGTTCGACCTAGCGGGGGTGGGGCTCCTCGACCTTCTCCCCTTCATCGCCATCGGGTTCGCCGCTCAGCTCATCGACGGCGCCCTCGGCATGGCGTTCGGTCAGATTTCCTCAACCTTGCTGATCAGCATGGGCGTTCCGCCCGCGGCGGCATCGGCGGGAGTCCATACCGCCGAGACCTTTACCACCGCCGTGTCCGGAATCAGCCACGTCATCCACAAGAACGTGGACTGGCGGCTCTTTTTTCGATTGGCCGTTCCCGGAATCTTCGGCGGGGTCCTCGGGGCCTACGTTCTGGTTCAGATAGACGCCTCGACGGCCAAGCCGTTCGTGCTTGCCTATCTGGCCTCGCTCGGCCTCTATCTCCTCTACCGCGGAGTTATGCATCGTCACAATGCGCGCGAGCCTAAGGTGGTGGAGCCGCTCGGTCTGGCGGGCGGCTTTCTCGACGCGGCCGGCGGAGGCGGCTGGGGCGCCGTGGTGACGTCCAACCTGCTCGTCCAGGGCTCCAGTCCGAGGCAGACCATCGGCACCGTCAACACCGCGGAATTCTTCCTCACCGTCACCATCTCGGCGACCTTCATCGCCACTCTGGGATGGGAGGCCTTCACCGTGGCCACGCTCGGCCTACTTATCGGCGGAGTCCTCGCCGCGCCTTTCGGCGCCTGGATCGCCAAGAGGGTCGATCCGGACCGCCTGCTGGTCTTCGTCGGGATCGTCCTGACTGCGACCAGTTTCTATGGCCTCTGGCGTGCGCTCAGCTGAGCTTGAACAGCCCCCGCTCGGCCTCGACCTCGTCCTTGATGAAGCGCACCGCCGCCCGCACCCGGGCGAGCTCGGCCAGGTCCTGGTGCACCGTCAGCCACAGCGACCGGGTCAGGCTGATCTCGTCGGGCAGGACCCGCACCAGCCCGTCCTCCTTCCGGGCAAGGAAGGCGGGGAGCACGCACAGCCCCGCTCCGGCCAAAGTGGCGCGCAATTGCGCCACCAGGTTGCTGCTCTCCACCGACGTCGTGCCGCCCGGAGCGACGTGCTGGAGGAAGTCGAGCTCGGGGAAGTGGAGCAATTCGCCGATATAGCTGACGAAGCGGTGCCGGTAGAGGTCCTCGGAGGTGGCGATGTCCGGCGAGTCGCGCAGATAGGCGGGCGCCGCGTAGAGGCCGAGATCGTAGTCGATCAGCCTGGCGACGTTGAGCCGCCCCGCCGGCGGCCGGCTCACCGAGACGACGATGTCGGCGTCGCGCCTGGCAAGGCTGAACACCGCCGGGGCGGCGACGAGCTGGATGGTGAGCCGCGGATGCTCCGCCTTGAGGCGGGCGATCCGGGGCGCCAGGAAATAGCTTCCGAAGCCCTCGGGCGAGCCGATCCGAACGGTTCCGGCGACGGAGGTGGAGCTCCCTCCCACCGCCTCTCCCGCGCCCATGGCGAGCCGCTCCATCTCCTCGCCGATCGGAAGCAGCCGCCGGCCGTGGTCGGTCAGCGTATAGCCCGAAGGGCTTCGGTCGAAGAGCTTCGTCCTCAGCGCATGCTCGATCGCCCCGATCCGCCGCGACAAGGTCGAATGGTCGACCCCGAGCCGCGCCGCCGCCGCCGTCAGCCGGCCGCTGCGCGCGACGGCGAGAAAGGCGCGGACGTCGTTCCAGTCGAAATCGGCCATGGGTATGGGGATTCCTGCACAGCGGTTGCGGGACATTCCCGATGGAAGTCCGCCGCGTCTTATGTGAGAGGAGGCCATCCCCTTCAAGAGGCAGCAAGCACATGTTCGACGCTCGGACGACCGCCGCTCATGCGGATTTCGAAACCCTCACCGCCCCCGCGGCTGCGGATTTCCGCACGCCGGCCGATCCTGAAGCGGGCTGGGCGAGCCGGAACCCCGACCGGGCCATGCTGTTCCTCTTCGTCAGCCCCCGCGATTGCGGCGCCCTCGAGGAACTGATGGCGCTCTGAGCCTTGCCGTCATCCCGGCGAAAGCCGGGACCTCAGGCCGGAAAAGGCTCTGCCAGATGAGCCGAGGTCCGGGCTTCCGCCGGGATGACGCCGGGGGGCCGGATGACGTAAGGAACGACATGCCCGAGACCCCCTCCACCGTCTTCAAGCTCCCCGAAACCCTGCCCAGCCCGGCCGACCTCGCCGAAGCCTGGTCGAAGGTGGTCGCCAACGCCGTCCATCTCGCCACCACGGCCGCGACCCGCCCGCTCGACCCGCACGTCCCCCGGCCCTTCGACGCCGCCGCCCCGGCGCGCGCCCTCGGGGAGTTCACCGCGCATCTGTGGACTCACCCCGGCGAGCTCATCAAGGCCCAGCAGAAGGCCGCTTCCGACTGGCTGAAGCTGTGGCAGTCGGCCGCCGCCCGGGCCGCTGGCAAGCCCGCCGATCCCGTCGCCGCCCCGGAGCGCGGCGATCGCCGCTTCAACGATCCCGCCTGGAGCGAGGAGCCGGTCTTCGATTATCTCAAGCAGGCCTATCTGCTCACCGCCAAACGCGCCCTCGAGATGGTCGAGGAAGCCGAAGGACTGGACGAAGGCGCCCGTACCCGGGTCGAATTCTTCACCCAGCAATATCTGAACGCCATCTCGCCCGCCAATTTCGCCTTCACCAACCCGGAGGCGATCCGCCGCGCCATCGACACCGGCTCCCTCAGCCTCCTCTCCGGCCTCGCCAACCTCCTCGCCGACGCCGCGCAGACTCCCGGCATCGTCCAGCGCCGCGCCGCCGCCGAGTTCGAGCTGGGCGTCGACATCGCCGCCACCCCCGGCAGCGTCGTCTACCGCAACGAGATGATGGAGCTGATCCAATATGCCCCGGCGACGGCCGAGGTGTACCGGCGGCCCATCCTCTACGTGCCGCCGCTGGTGAACAAATATTACCTGCTGGACCTTCAGCCCAAATCCTCGCTGATCCGCTGGCTGGTGGAGCAGGGCCATACCGTCTTCGTCATCTCCTGGGTCAATCCCGGCCCGGATCTCGCCGACAAGGGCCTCGCCGATTACATCCGCCAGGGCCCGATCGAGGCGCTGGACGCGATTCGCGCGGCGACCGGTGAGCGCGAAGTCGACATGTTCGGCTTCTGCATGGGCGGAACCCTCGTCGCCATCGCGTGCGCCTGGCTGGCCGCGAAGGGGGAGGGGGATCGAGCCGCCTCAGCGACGACGATCGGGACGATGTTCGATTTCTCGCACCTCGGCCAGTGGGCGACCTTCTCGGAGCCCGAGCAATTGCGAGCGATGGAGCGCCATCTTCTCCACAAGGGCTTCATGGCCGCTCAGGACCTCCAGGCCCTGTTCTCGGCGGTTCGCGCCAACGACCTCATCTGGTCGTCCGTGGTCAACCATTACCTGCTCGACCGCGAGGCGCCGCCCAGCGACATCCTCCACTGGTTCGCCGACGGCGCCCACATCCCGCGCGCCTTTTTGCTCGAATGGGCGCGCGACGTGCTGAGGGACAACAAGCTGGCCAAAGGCGGGCTGGAGCTGGACGGGGTGAAGATCGATCTCGGCTCTGTGAAGACTCCGTTGCTGGCGATCAGCCTCAAGGACGACCATGTCAGCGCCTGGCAGGCCACTTACGACAGCGCCCGCCTGGCCGGCGGCGAGGTCAGCTTCCTGCTCGGCGGCAGCGGCCACAATGCCGGGGTCATCAACCCGCCCAGTGCCAACAAGCACGGTTTCTGGACGAACGACGAGATGCCCGAGACGGCCGAAGCCTGGTTCGAGGGCGCGACCCGTAACGAAGGCAGCTGGTGGCCGCACTGGCAGGCGCGCCTCTCCGACGGCGGCAAGGCGGCCAAGGTAAAGGCGCGCGTGCCCGGCAAGGGCAAGCTCAAGGCGCTGGAGCCGGCGCCGGGGAGCTACGTGCGCAAACGCAGCTAGGGCGCCGCGCCGTCGCCCGAAGTCGGTGCCAGGCAATCGGTCATTGCGAGGAGCGAAGCGACGAGGCAATCCAGAAAGCCTCGAAGGCCGGTCTGGATTGCTTCGCTTCGCTCGCAATGACGGAGTTCAGTCGACTTGAGGCGATCAGGTCTAGAGCCCCGCAGGCCCCGCCAGCGTCCGCGTCCGTTCTGCGCCGAGCCCCCGCACGACGCCCTCGAGCTGCTTCAGGCGCGAACCGCGCGGCGGCGCCGGCCGCTGCAGGCTGGCGCGGACGAACATGCGCCACTCGGTCTCGTCGCCGCCGGCAAGCACAACCGGCGCGCTCGCGGCGGCGGCGGCGAATATCATGATCCCGATCATCGGTAAGATCCTCTCTTCCGTCCGACAGGTAAACGGGATTGGTAAAGAGCGGATTAACCAAGCGAAGGCGATCTCGAGCGGCAATCCTCCATTCACCGCTGTGCGGCTAAGCGGGTTCGGCGCCGGTCCGACGGCGCCAGGCGGGCCGGTGCATGGGGCGGATCATAGAGGGCAGTCGCCGCGAGCGGATCGGCTCGACGATCGCCGTCGCCGCTCTGCACGCGGCCCTGGGCTATCTGCTGCTGGCTGGCTTCGCAATTACCGTCCCGATCGCCTCCGATCCCGTTATCAAGCTCTTCGACGTCGCGCCGCCGCCGCTCCCGCCACCGGAAGGGAAGCCGGTTCCGGCCCCGGCGAAGCCCGCCGCGCGCGAGGGCGCGGCCTCGCCGGCGAACCTCAAGGCCCGCCCTTCGCCTGTGGTGCCGCCGCCGCCCCGCATCCGCCTCGATCCTCCCCCCACCTTGCCCGCCGCGACCGCGCCGGCGGACGGCCCGCAAGCCGCGGCGGGCGCGTCGGATCGGCCGGGGGAGGGGTCGGGCGGCGGCGGCTCCGGGGCCGGCAGCGGCAGCGGGCGCTCGGGCCCCGGGCGCGGCGGCGGCGGCGGAGTCGCCACGGGAGCCCGTCTCGTGGCCGGACGAATCACCGACTCCGATTACCCGCGTTCGGCTTCCCGCTCGGGCGCGACCGGAACCGTCGTCGTCCATCTTTCGGTCGGGCTGGACGGCCGGGTCTCCGCCTGCCGTCTCGCCCGCTCGAGCGGCAGCGCCGATCTCGACGAAGCGACGTGCCGGCTGGCCCGGGAGCGGTTCCGCTACAGCCCCGCCAGGGACTCGCAGGGCCGCGCCGTCGCCGACACGGTCGGATGGAAGCAGATCTGGTGGCAGGAAGGCGGGGGCCGCTAGAGCGTTTTCAAGATGGCTGAACGCTCGCAAGCCGCCTTCCTCCATTGGGAAAGGCGATTGGTCCGCACCCTAGTGACAGTCCGCTTTTCCGCCTAAGGATGTGCGCATGAGGAAATCCGCCACCGAGGTCATGCAGGACATCGTCGCCGCCGCCGTGCTCGATGCCATCGCCGCATTGAAGGCGGCCTCGAAGGGGCTGCCCAACAACCTGCTTCGAGATCTGAACGCGATCCACGCCAACACCACCTTCGCCGATCTGCCGGCGGAGGTTCAGACCGCGGTCACCGCGAGCGTGAGGGCGGCCTTCTCGCGGCTCCAGAAGGAAGGCTATTCCGTTTCCGGCGGAGAGCCGGCCGCGCCGCGCCCGCCGCGTCCCGGCGCATCGCCGCCGCCGACCGCGGGCCAGAACCGGCCGTTCCGCCGGCCGCCGCCCAAGCGCGAGGGCGCAGCGCCGGGCCGTCCGCCCGGTAAAGGCGGCGGCGGCGGCCGGCCGCCGCGCAAGCCGACTCCGCGCTGAGTCCTGCCGCTTGGCCCCGGTGAAGGTCGAAGGCGGCTGCCACTGCCGAGCCGTCCGCTTCGAGGCGCTGGTGCCGCTCGAGGTGGAGGTGCTCGACTGCAATTGCTCGATCTGCGCGATGACGGGCTTTCGCCATCTCATCGTGCCGCACCGCGATTTCCGGCTGCTCTCGGGAGAGGGGGCACTCACCCATTACCGCTTCGGCACCGGCACCGCCGACCATCTCTTCTGCTCGGTCTGCGGGGTGAAGAGCTATTATCAGCCCCGCTCTCACCCGGAGGCGTGGAGCGTCAACCTCAACGCGGTGGACGACGTGTCGGCGCTGAAAGTGACGGTGCGGACCTTCGACGGCCGCAACTGGGAAAAGGCGCGGGAGGCGCTGGACCAGAGCAAGATCGGCTTAGGCTGACACACCTGCGTCATTGCGAGCGAAGCGAAGCAATCCAGTGCGGCCTCTGAGGCCCGATGGATTGCTTCGTCGCTTCGCTCCTGGCAATGACGGATCAACGTCCCGGTCATTGCCGTCCAGAGCCGCCACAGCGTGTCCGGGCCGTACCGAAGGGGCTATCGATCACCCAACGCCCAGATGCCGCGCGAGCTTGTCGAGGGTCTGGTATCCGAATTCCACCGCGCCGAAGCCGATCTTGGCATCGCGCTGCTCTTTCGTCGGGTGCAGCTGGCGCAGGGTCAGCACGCATTTGCCGTCGCTCTGCTCATCGAAGGTGATGGTCACCTGGAACCGCGCGGGATCGTCGTCCAGGTCCGCGCCGTGCTCGATCTCCAACAGCCTTGGCGAGTCCACGCGAAGGAAAATCATCCGGTTCTCGTAGCGGGTTCCGTCCGGGCCGGTGTAGACGAACCGCCAGCGGCCGCCTTCGCGGATGTCGATCTCCAGGGTCTCGGTCGTGAAGCCCTCCGGACCGAACCAGCGCGTGATCCGGTCCGGATCGGTGAAGGCCTGGAACACCTGGGAACGCGGCGCGGCGATCACTCGGGACAGCACGATCTCGCGCTCCGGTGCCCAGGTCGCGCGGAAGTCATGGCTCATTGTCTTCACCTTTCGAGAAATTCGCTTTTGGGGTCGGCGCTTGTGGGGATTGCGGTTGCTCCAGAAAGCGCTCCAGCCTGTCGAGCCGCGCTTCCCAGGCCGCGCGCGTGTGATCGAACCAGAGCTGCGTCTCCGCCAGGCGCTCGGGATTCAGGCGGCAGGGGCGCTTCTGGCCGTCGCGCCCGCGCGCGATCAGCCCGGCGCGCTCCAATATCTTCAAATGCTGCGAAACCGCCGGCAGGCTCATGGCGAAGGGCCGGGCGACCTCCTGCACGGTCATGTCGCCTTCGCTGGCCAGCCGGCTGAGGATCGCCAGCCGGGTCTCGTCGCCGAGGGCCGCGAAGGTGTCGCTAAGCGATTGAGAGGCGCGCATGTCCAGGTCCACAGATATTTAAGTATCTACTTAAATACGAACATCGATGGTGCCCGTCAATAACGGCCGCAGGGCCCGGACCCGCCGAGGCGGCGGCGGCCGGCGGTGCTCGATCACTTGGCGGCGTGAGGCGCGTCTGCCCCTCTCCCGCTTTCCGCGGGAGAGGAGGGGCCCAAGCCGAAGGTTTGGGAGGGAGGGTCTTCTTCTAAGTCCGATGTACAGACCCTCACCTCCCACCGCTTCGCGGCGGGCCCCTCCTCTCCCGTAAAGGACGGGAGAGGGGTTTCTGCCGCTTGCCCGCCTCGCCCCGACCCGATTACACAGACGCAAAAGAGCAGGGGGAGCATCGATGGCCACGGCGGTATCCGGCGACTATGTGATCGACGCGAAGCGGGACCGGCTCGTCATCTTCGCCTCGACCCTCGGCACCGTCTTCGAATGGTATGATTTCTTCATCTACGGGACGCTCGCCGCGGTCATCGGCAAGCAATTCTTCCCGGCGCAGAGCGAGACCGCCCAGTTCCTGCTCGCCTTGGCCAGCTTCGGAGTCGGCTTCGGAGTGCGCCCGATCGGAGCGGTGCTGTTCGGCTATCTCGGCGACAGGCTCGGGCGAAAATACACCTTCCTCGTCACCATCACTCTGATGGGCGTCGCCACCGCCGCCGTCGGCCTTCTCCCCGGCTATGCCGCGATCGGAATGGCGGCGCCCGCCTTGCTCGTCTTCCTCAGGGTGCTTCAAGGGCTCGCCTTGGGCGGCGAATATGGCGGCGCCGCGATCTACGTCGCCGAGCATGCGCCGCGGCACAAGCGCGGCTTCTACACCAGCTTCATCCAGGCCGGAGTGATCGGGGGCTTCCTCCTGTCGGTCGCGGTCGTCCTCGTCTCGGAGCTGTTCGTCGACAAGGGCGAGTGGGAATCCTGGGGCTGGCGCATTCCCTTCCTCTTCTCCGTCGTGCTGCTCGCCATCTCGCTGTGGGTGCGCCTGAAGCTCAAGGAGAGCCCGGTCTTCCAGGCGATGAAGGATTCCGGCCAGATCGCCAAGAACCCCTTGAAGGAGACCTTCGCCACCCGCTCGAACGTCAAGCTGGTCCTCGTCGCCCTGTTCGGGATCGCCGCCGGGCTCACCGTCATCTGGTACACCGCCCAGTTCCAGGCGATGTACTTCCTCCAGAACAGCCTGAGGATCGAGGACACCGCCGCCCGGGCCATGATCGGGGCCGCCGCGGCCGTCTCCATGCTTTGGTTCATCCTGTTCGGCTGGCTGTCGGACCGGGTGGGGCGCAAGGGGCCGATCGTGATCGGCTACGCGCTGACCATCGTCATCCTGTTCCCCTTGTTCCACTGGATGGCGTCGGCGGCCAATCCCGGGCTGTCGGAGGCGATGCGCAAAAATCCGGTGGTCGTCGCCGGCAGCGACTGCACCTACGCCCCCTTCGCGAAGGTCCAGCCGACGCAGTGCGGCAAATTGCTCGACGCCCTGTCGAAGAAGGGCATCGCCTACTCGACCGCGCAGACTCCGGCCGGCACCCCCGCCGGTGTCACGATCGGCGGAGTAGCGGTCGACGCCTCCGACCCCGCCTCGCTGGATTTCGGCCTCAAGATCGCCGGCTACAAGCTCGAGAAAAGCGCGCCCACCTTCGGCCAGGCGCTTCAGGTGATCCTCGCCATCGTCCTCATCGGCCTGTGCTCCGGGATGACCTACGGACCCGTCGCGGCCCTGCTCGTCGAGCTGTTCCCGGCGCGGATCCGCTACACCTCGATGTCGATCCCCTATCATATCGGCACCGGCTATTTCGGCGGCTTCCTGCCCTTCATCAGCCAATATATCGTCGCCAAGACCGGCGATCCGTTCGCCGGCCTCTGGTACACGATAGGCGTGGTGGCGATGGCGCTGGTCGTCACCCTCCTCTGGCTCCCCGAAACGGCGGGCAAGGAGCTGGAATAAGCTGGGTGGGATAAGATGGTTGGGGTGGCCGGGGTCGGATAGATCGTCATCCCGGCGAAAGCCGGGATCTCGGCGGGTGAAAGGCGCCGCGTTCTTCCCCCACGAGATCCCGGATTTCGCCGGGATGACGGATTCGTCCCAGGCGCCACCGCCATCCGCGCCCGAGACCTCGTTCACCTACCAGGTCCCCGGCTTTCGCCGGGATGACGGGTTTCGCACTGGGCCCCCACCCGCTATCGCGCCCCTCGTGCCCGAGCCCCACTTCCCGCTGCGCCTGCTGCTCGACGGCGAGGCCCTGGTCGAGAACTGGCGCTGGCTTGAGCGGCAAAGCGCCGGCGCCGCCTGCGGGGCGGCGGTCAAGGCCGACGGCTACGCCCTCGGCGCCCGCGAGGTCGTCACCAGGCTCGCCAATGCGGGCTGCCGGGATTTCTTCGTCGCCACCTGGCGCGAGGCGGAGGCTCTGCTGCCGTGGCTCGGCGCCGGGTCCGTCTCGGTCCTCCACGGACTCGCCGGGGAGGATTTGCCCCACGCCGCCGGCTCGCCCGCCCGGCCCGTCCTCAATACGCCGCGCCAGGTCGAGCGCTGGAAGCAAGGCGGCCAAGGCCGCCCCTGCGACGTCATGATCGACACCGGCATCAACCGCCTGGGCCTCTCCGCCGCGCAGGTGGGGGAGGGGCTCCTCGACGGGCTCGATATCGACATTCTGATGAGCCACCTCGCCTGCGCCGACGAGGACGACGCGATGAACGCGCGCCAGCTGGCCGCCTTCGCCGAGGTCGCGGCGCGGGTGCCGGCGAAGCGCCGGAGCCTCGCCAACAGCGCCGGCATCTGCCTCGGCGGCGAATATGCGTTCGACCTCACCCGGCCCGGCCTCGCCCTTTACGGCGGAGTGCCGCGGCGCGAGGCGGCCGGCCATATCCGGCAGGTGGTTCGGATCGAGGCGCAGGTCATCCAGCGCCGACGGGTCGAGGCGGGAGGCTCGGTCGGCTACAACGGCACCTGGACGGCCCAGGCCCCGGCCGAGATCGCCGTCCTCAATCTCGGCTATGCCGATGGCTTTCTGCGCGGCTTCTCGGGCACCGGCCGGGCCCGACTGCCGGTCGGCTACGCCCCCGTCGTCGGCCGGGTCTCGATGGACCTCACCGCGATTCTCGTCGACGAGGCGCCGCAGCTGCGGGAAGGCGATTGGGTCGAGGTGGATTTCGCGTTGCCGACGGCGTCGGCGCAGTCGGGGCTGTCGCAATATGAGCTTCTGACGACGCTGGGCCGGCGGCACGAGAGGGTGTGGAAGTGATCCTCGTCATTGCGAGGAGCGAAGCGACGAAGCAATCCAGCGACTGACTTCGAGCGGCTGGATTGCTTCGCTTCGCTCGCAATGACGGAAACATCGCCGACGGGGCGTGTTCACCCACACATGGCCCGTATCGCACACCTCTCCGACGTTCATTTCGGCTGTCAGGACGACAAGGTCGTCGACGGCGCCAACGCCTGGCTTCAGGAGCAGCAGCCGGACCTGATCATCGTGTCGGGCGATTTCACCCAGCGCGCCCGGGTCGAGCAGTTCCGCCAGGCCTCCAATTGGCTCAACAAGCTTCGCTCGGCCGGCTGGCCGGTCCTCGCCGTCCCGGGCAATCACGACATCCCGCTCTACGACGTCGCCACCCGCTTCGCCGCGCCGCTCAACCGCTACAAGAAATACATCTCCAACGATCTGTGCCCCTGGTTCGAGAATGACGAGGTCGCGGTGCTCGGGATCAACACCGCCCGCTCGCTCACCATCAAGGACGGCCGGATCAACCGGGATCAGATGAAGATCATCGAGGAGCGCTTCGCCGCCGTGGCGCCGGAAAAGACCAAGATCCTCGTCACTCACCACCCCCTGTTCTCGATGCCGATCGGGGAGGGGACGGAGCTCACCGAAGCGGTCGGCCGGCACGAGGACGCCGTCACCGCGGTGTGCCGCGCCGGAGTGAACATCGCGCTCGCCGGCCATTTCCACCGAACCTATGCGGAATCGGCGCGCAAGATGGTCGAGAAGGCCGGCGGGGCGCTCGTCATCCAGGCCGGCACCGCGACTTCGAAGCGGCTGCGCAACAACGAGCTTCAGAGCTTCAACTGGATCCACGCCCATCGCAACAACGACGTCGAGCTTCAGGTCATCGCCTGGGACGGCTCGGGCTTCCGCCGCGGCAGCCACGTCCGCTTCGGCTATGACGGCGAGAATTGGAACTCGCGGACGATAGCGCATCAGGCACCCGAGCAAGCCGCGGCGGCGCAGATGGTCCAGCGGCCGGCCTGATCCCCCACCGTCATTGCGAGCGTAGCGAAGCAATCCAGTGCGGCCTCTGACGGAGGCTGGATTGCTTCGTCGCTTCGCGCCTCGCTATGACGGACTAGATCTCCACCAGCGGCCTGGGCGGCGGAAAGGTGAAGCGCCCGGCGCGGATCCAGCGCGACGCGAGATATTTGGCTCCCCGGGTGACGGGCAGCCCGGCATGGAGCGCCAGCGGATCGGGCCGCCCGTCGGCGCCCGCGTTGCGGAACAGCAAGGCGTCGCCGGTCCGCCCCCGGAAGGAGAGGCCGGTGCGCGGGAAGCTGGTCTCGCCCCCCTCATAATCGTCGGAAAGGTAGACGAGGACGGTGATGATCCGCTGGTTCGGCTCCGCCGGAAGGGCGTCCATATGCGGCTTGTACTCGCCGCCCGGCCGGTAGCGGAGCAGCTGCAGCGGCTCCCCCTGATCGAGCCGGGTCCCGCTCAGGGCCGCGATCCGCCGGTTGAGGGCGTTGACGACCGGATCCTCGGCGAAGACCCCGAACACCGCCCCGTCCGACTTGCGCACCGGGTTCGGCACCGTCCGCCGGGTGACCGGATCGACGACCACGGACGGCTGGAGGCCCGCCTCGGCCGCCGACTTCAGATAATCGCACTCCGCCTCGGTCATGAAGCCTGCGGCGGCAGCGGCATAAGGCGCTTCGCTGAGCCGCAGGGGCTCGATCGGCCGCCTCGGATAGCCGGCGTCGTCCAGCTCCATCGCCTCGATCAGGCGCAGCTGAGCCGCCGCCCGCGCCTCCCGCTTCGCCAATGTGCGCAGCGCCGCGACGGCACCGGGCCAATCGTCCGGACCGCCGACTCCGCCGGCGAGGAAGCCGGCGTGGAGCAAGGCCGATTCGCCGTCGCCTTTGGCCGCCGCCGAAGCGAGAAGCCGCCTCGCCTCGGCGAGGTCGCGGCGGATCAGGTTGCCCGTGATTCGCCAGTGGGCGAGCTCCGCCGTCGCCGCGACGTCGCCGGCGTCGGAAGCGGCGAGGAGCAGCCGGGCGGCTTCGGCGAATCGCCGCGCCTGGAGCAGCGCCTCCATTTGTCCGATCGTGTCGCCGGGAGCCATGAGCGTCCCTAAGCCCGCGTGCCCGATAAGAAAAGCCGGGGGCGGCCCCGCCCGCCGCCCGCTTGCGGTTCTTGCGCCCGGGGCTTAGCGCTGCCGCGCATGAAGATGATCGGCAGCTACCATGACGACGGCTATGCCCATCTCCAGGGGCTGGTCCCGGTGGAGGTCGCTCAGGCCTTCCTCCAGAATCTGAAAGCGGACATCGGGCCGGCGCCGATCCCGGTCAGCAATGCCCCCGGCCATTCCGGCCTGCTCGCCCGCCCGGCCTTCGAGGTCTACGGCCACCATTACCCGCCGATGCTTCATTTCCTTTGGGGCCTGACTCCGATCATGAGCCGGATTGTCGGCCGCGAGCTTCTTCCCACCTACGATTATCTGCGCATCTACCGCGCCGGCGACGTCTGCAAGGTCCATTCCGACCGCTATTCGTGCGAGCACAGCCTGTCGCTGACCCTTGGCTACAGCGACGATCAGCCCTGGCACCTGGAGATCGAGAAGGGGCGGAGCGAGCCTTCCTCGCGGATCGACGCGGATTTCGGCGGCGAAGCTTTTTCGTCGGTGCCGCTGAACGTCGGCGATGCCTTGCTCTATCAGGGCGTCCATCACCGCCACGGACGGACCGTGCCGAACCCGAACCGCTGGTCCGCGCACATCTTCCTGCACTGGGTCGACCGCGAGGGGCCGTATCGCGACCACGCCTTCGACGGCCAGATCAAGCCCGCCAGGGTCGACTTCAGCTTCGCCTGATTCCCCGTCATCCAGGCGAAAGCCGGGATCTCGTGGACAAAAATGCAGAGACATTCCGACCTGGGATCCCGGCTTTCGCCGGGATGACGGCGGCTCCTCTTGCTAAAAAAAAGGGGCCGGAACTTTCGTTCCGGCCCCCATGAGTGGGATGGGCTTCGCCTTAGAACTTGGCGATGGCGCCCGCGTAGAAGTTGCGGCCGCGCACGTCGAAGATGCCCGAGCCACCGCCGACGCCGGTCAGACCGAGCGGAGGCAGGCGATTGGTCACGTTGTCGATGCCCATGTAGAAGTTGAACCGCTCGGTGACATCGATGCCGAAGCGCACGTCATGATAGAAGACGGCCGGATAGTAGACGCGGTCCGCATAATCCGCATTCTGCGGCGGCAGGCCGTTCAGCTCGTTATAGTCCTCGTAGGTGTTGAGGTACTGCTTGCCGATCCAACGCACCTGGTAGCCCAGGGTGTACTTGCCGGCCTTGATGCTGGCATTGACGTTCACCTCGTCCTGCGGATCGCCCAGCTCCCTCAGCAGACGGTTCGCGAAGTCCGGATTCGTCGGGTTGAGGAAGGTGTCGTTCTGGATCGTGTGAGTCCAGGTTCCACGGAGGCTGGCCGTGCCCCAGTCGAACTTCTTGCGATAGGCCACCTCGGTGTCGACGCCGCGAACCTTCAGGCTCGCGAAGTTCAGGCCCGCCGAGAGGAGCGAACCCTCGAGGATCCGGAACGGCTGCTCGCCGCGCGGACCGCCGCTCGCTCCAGCACGCTGGAAGGCCCCGCAGAACGGATTTTCGATGGTCGGCGAGTCGACGCACTGGTTGACGATGGTCTGGGCCGCCACGGACGCGATCACGTCGTTCACCGTGATGTCGTAATAGTCGGCCGAGATCGAAAGGCCCGGGATGAACCGCGGCGTCAGCACGAAGCCGGCGGTGTAGTTGTCCGAGCTCTCCTCCTTGAGGTTCGGGTTGCCGCCCGAAACGAAATCGAGGGAGGAGCTGTAGACGAAGTCATAGCCCGCGGGACGGCCGAGCGCGGCGCAATTGGCCGCCCGGGTCGTCGAGCCCGTGCCGAGGTTCCGCTCCGAGCAGGGATCCGTGAAGTTCGGAGCGAAGTTCTGGCCCTGGGCGGAGAAGAGCTCGACCAGGTTCGGAGCGCGGACGGCGCGGTTGTAGGACCCGCGGAAGCGGATATCCTGGATCGGCCGCCACGTGGCTTCCACTCCGTAGGCGTAGGTCGTGCCGGTCGAACCCTTGTAGTCCGAGACACGGCCGGAGCCGGTGATCGTCAGTTCCTGGAAGCCCGGCATGTCCTTGAGCAGCGGGATCGAGACTTCGGCGAAGGCTTCCTTCACCTTGAACGAAGGCGCCGTGAACGACGGGATGGCGTTGTAGAAAGCGTAGCCCGCCTGAGTGAGGTCATCGAGATCGTATACGACCGTCTCGCGGCGATATTCGGCGCCGACCGAGAAGGCGACCGGGCCGCCCGGCAGCTCGAAGAGCTGGCTGAGGTCGCCGGACACGAAGCCGCCGACCACCATCTGGGTGATCTTGCCTTCCGCCGAAGACTCGACCGTCAGATAGTCGCGGACCGCCTGCGAAGAGGCGCCCGTGCCGAACGGATTGAGCGGAACGCAGGCCGCGATGTCGGCGGCGAGCTGGGCGGGGTTGCCGCCGCGGTCGGTGCCGGCGAAGCGCGGGTCGATCTGCGAACGGCAGACGATCTGGCCCTGGGCGTTCAGAGCCGCATCCTGCGCGAGCAGGAAGCGCTGGCGATTGATGTTGCCCGTGATCGTGTTGGACTCGCGATGCTCGCCGTAATTGCCCGAGATCTCGTAGTTCCAGTCGTCGTTGAACTCACCGCGGACACCGACCACGGCGCGATAGGTCTCGCGACGGAACAGCTCGTCGCGGATACCCAGCTCGACGAAGTTCTTGCGGAGCGCGAAGCGGAAGCTCCCATCCAGGATCTGCGCGCGTTGCATCGCAAGCTGCTGAGCCGGGGTCGGACCCTGCGGCGTCGGGTTGGTTGCGGAAACCGTGCCCTGGACGAAGGCCGCGCCCGTGTTGGGGTTGATCGTCGTCGCGAGGAGCTGCTGCGTGAGCAGGGCCCGGGCCTGCGGCGACAGGAACGGGTTATCCAGACGGATACCCTCGCGGTTGACCAGCCCGGGGCTGGTCCCGCGGGCGCCCGGCAGGAAGAACGAGCGGTCTTCGACGCCGGCGACGGCGATGCCGTCGCCCAGGGTCTGGCCCTGCGAGAAGAACGGTCCGCTCTGCGAGCCGAAGGCATCCGCCCGCACATATTTGGCTTCGATGAAGGGCACGATGGCCGGCGAGATCTCGAAGTGGCCGATCAGGTTCGCCGCGTAGCGCGTGAGCTGCGGCGAGAGCGCCACCAGGCGGCCCTCGCGGCCGCTATAGCCGTTGCCGCCGATGAAGCTGCCGTTCGGCGCGAGGCCGACGCGGGTGCCCGTCTGCGGCTGCAGCCTGCCGGTCTCGTCGAACAATGCGGTGCAGGTGAAGGCCGCGCCGGTGACGTCGGCGCCGCAGATCGGAGTCGAGTTGGCGAAGCGGACGTTGGTCAGGCCGCCGATGGCGATCGTCCCCGCGCGGATGTCGCGGAAGAAGACGCGGTCCGGGTTGCCGTCGCTTCCGTTCACCGATCCGGCCGGATCGGTGTCGACGATCAGGAAGCCGTTGACCTGCTCGAGGCCGCGGCCGCCGGAACCGGCATAATAATCGTCCTGGCTCGCGAATTCGAGGTTGATCGCGACGTTGCCGCGGTCGCCGGCGAAGTTCCGGCCGGCGAGCACCGAGACGTAGCGGTTGGCGGCATCGCCGAACTGCGTGATGCCGCTCTGGCCGCGAACCTGGAAGCCGTCATAGTTGCTCTTCAGGATGAAGTTGACGGTACCCGCGATCGCGTCCGAACCGTAGATCGAGGAGCCGCCGCCGGTGATGACGTCGACGCGCTCGATGAGGTCGGTCGGGAAGGTGTTGACGTCCGGCGAGACGGCGTTGTTGAGAACGTCGCCCGGAACGTGGCGGCGGCCGTTGACCAGCACCAGCGTGCGCTGGGTGCCGAGGCCGCGAAGATCGAGAAGGTTGAGGCCGCGGGTGCCGAGGAAGCGGGTCGAGTTGGCCTGGCTGAAGGTGCTGCGCAGCTGCGGCAGCTCGTTCAGCACGTCGCCGACCGAGGTCTGCGCGGTCTGGAAGAACTCCTCGCCGCCGATGGAGGTGATCGGAACCGCCGATTCGAGGTTGGGGCGGCGGATGCGCGATCCCGTGACGGTGATCTGCTGCTCGCCTTCGCCGGTGGCCGCGCTTTCGCCCTGAGCGCCGGTCTCGGCCTCAGTGCCGGATTCGATTTCCGTTTCGCTCTGGCCGACCGTGCCGGTGGCCGTGGCGTCGTCCTCGGCTACGACCTGCGCATTGGCAGGGCCCGCGAGCGCGAGTGACAGACCGATAAAAGTAAAGGAGCCGAGCGCGCTGGTGCCCAGCAGGCCAAAATTTCTCATCCCGAATCATCCCTCTGAATCAGCCGCGCTTGCTGCGCGCGGCTTCTGCATGGACGCAGAGACGATTCAGCCCCTGCGTGCAAGACCGCGGGGGCGGAGGTTAATCGAAAGTTCAGCGAGTGTAGCCGTTCTGCAACATGCGGCGGCTATGAGCCTCTGGAAAAGCAAGCGCGGGTAAGCGCTTGGCCCTAGCGCTCCACGCAGAGCGCGATGCCCATCCCGCCGCCGATGCACAAAGTCGCCAGGCCCTTGCTCGCGTCCCGCCGCCCCATCTCGTAAAGCAGGGTCGTCAGCACTCGCGCGCCGCTCGCGCCGATGGGATGGCCGATGGCGATCGCGCCGCCGTTGACGTTGACCTTCGCGGCGTCCCAGCCGAGCGCCTTGCCGACCGCCAGGGCCTGCGCGGCGAAAGCCTCGTTGGCCTCGATGAGGTCGAGGTCGGCGACCGACCAGCCCGCTTTCGCGAGCGCCCGCTGGGTCGCGGGCACCGGTCCGATTCCCATGATCGAGGGGTCGACTCCGGCCGAGGCCCAGCTCGCCACCCGGGCCAGGATCGTCGCTCCGCGGCGCTCCGCTTCGGCCCGGCTCATCACCACCAGAGCGGCGGCGCCGTCGTTGAGACCCGACGCGTTGCCGGCGGTCACCGTTCCGTCCTTGCGGAAGGCCGGACGAAGCCCGGCGAGCGCCGACTGCTCGACTCCGTCGCGTATATATTCGTCATTCTCGACGATCGTGTCGCCCTTGCGGCCCTTCACCGTCACCGGCGCGATCTCGTCGCGGAACCGGCCTTCGGAGCGGGCGCTCGACGCCTTGTTCTGCGAGGCGGCGGCGAACGCGTCCTGGTCGTCGCGGGTTACCTGATATTGCTCGGCCAGATTCTCGGCCGTGATGCCCATATGATAGCCGTTGAAGGCGTCGGTCAGCCCGTCCCTGATCATCGTGTCGATCAGCTCGAGCCCACCCATCTTGGTGCCGCCGCGAAGATTCTGGGCGTGGGCGGAAAGGCTCATGCTCTCCTGGCCGCCGGCGACGACGATGGTCGCGTCGCCGGTCTGGATCGCCTGGCTGGCCAGCGCCACGGCGCGAAGCCCCGATCCGCACACCTGGTTGACTCCCCAGGCCGGGACCTCCCTCGGAACGCCCGCCGCCATCGACGCCTGCCGCGCCGGGTTCTGGCCCTGCGCCGCGGTCAGCACCTGGCCGAGGATGACCTCGCTCACCTCCTCCGGCGCGACGCCCGCCTGCTCGAGCGCCGCGACGATCGCGATCCGTCCGAGCTCGTGCGCCGGGGTCGAGGCGAAGGCTCCCAGGAACGAGCCCACGGGCGTGCGCTTGGCGGCGGTGATGACGACGTCGGTGGCGGACATGGGCGGAGCGACTCCTGATCTGTATGGCAGGCCCGCGCCCTAGCACCGCGCCGCATTGCGGGAAAGCCAGCCGGCGAGCGGCTCCCACAGGGCCGCCTCGGCCCGTCCTCCCACCACCATCCCGACATGCCCCTGCGCCAGCTCCAGCCGTTCGCCCGCGCCCGTGGACGAGGCCGCCGGAACGATCCGGTCGCTGGTGGAGACGATGTCGAGGAAGGGGCAGGGGAGGGCGCCCGGATCGGCGAGCCGCCATTCGCCCCGGCCGGTGACGTCGGCGCCGAACATGTCCTCGAACAGTTCGAGCGCCGCCGCATTCGGCAAAGGCGGCCCGTCGTTCGCCCAATCCTCCAGGGTCACGAAGGCCTGCGCCGCCGCGCTGCCCTGCGCCATGTCGGCAAAGGCCTCGAACTTGGCGACGGTGCGCGCCGGATCGAGGCTCCAGAAGGCGCTCTGAAGCACCTCCATCGGCAGGCAGCCGAGCGCCGCCGAGGTCGGCGCCGCGCCTTTCCACAGGCGCGCCAGGGCCGAGCGCGCCTCGTCCGGGAAGCCGGCGAAGCGCCACGGCGCCGCGATCGCCGCCACCGCCGGAGCCCCGCTCGGCGCCGCCGCGGCCAGAGCGATCGTCCCGCCCAGGCAATAGCCGACCAGAGCCGGCTTCTCCCCCAGCGCCTCGATCAGCGGCAGCAGCACCTCATCGACATGGCCCGCGACCGAGAGGGTCGAGCGCGCCTCCACCTCCCAGCCCCAGTCGAGCAGCAGCGGCCTCACCCCGCCTTGCGCCGCAAGCCATCTGAGCAGCGAGCGCCCCGGCAGGTCGAGGATCGAGGGCGGGTTGATCAGCGAGGGCACGAACAGGACCGGCGGCCCCGAGCCTCCATAGTCCCGGACCTTCGCGCCAAGCACACCGGCCACCGCCGCGGGCGCCGCCGCCGGGGCGGCCCGCTCCGCCTCCTGATAGCGCCGGAGCCCCGCCAGAGCCTTGGCCAGCCGCTCCGGCGCGCCGTCCGTCTCGCGGCGCAGCATGGCGAGGAACAGAGGCAGCGGCCGAGGCCTGTGTTGCGGTGCATCAAGCTTCGGTGCTAGAGCGGAATCCTCGTTTGAGGGATCATCCATGGCGGCCTCGGGGTCCGGCGACGACGTCGTCATCATCAAGAAATACGCGAACCGGCGCCTCTATGACACCGAAAGCTCGTCCTACATCACGCTCGAGCGCCTGGCCGAGATGGTCCGCCAGAAGCGCGAGTTCAAAGTCGTCGACGCCCGCTCGGGCGAGGACATCACCCACAACGTCCTCACCCAGATCATCATGGACGAGGAGAGCCGGGGCCAGACCCTGCTCCCGGTCAGCTTCCTCAGGCAGCTGATCGGCCTCTACGGCGGCGGCCAGATGCAGTCGATGCTTCCGCAATATCTCGAAGCCAGCCTCGAGGCCTTCCAGCGCAATCAGAGCCAGGTGCGCGACGCGCTCGCCGGAGCCTTCACCGCCAACCCCTTCGCCGAGATCGCCCGCCGCAACATGGAGCTGTTCCAGTCCGCCGCCACCGGCGGCCGAGCCGCCCCGCCCCCCGCCGCCCCGGGCGGTTCCAGCCGCGAGGAGGAGCTGGAACGCCTCCGCGCCGAGCTCGCCGACCTCCAGGCCAAGGTCGAGAAGCTGACGAGATAGCCCCGCCAGGGTAAACGGGGACGTGAAAATGGGACGGACGTGAAAACAGGGACAGTATATATTTTCCAGCTAGGAGGTTCGGGATGACACGGAGTCTTGTGAGGAAAATATATATCGTCCCCGTTTTCCTGCTCGCGGCCGCCGCCGCTTCGGCCCAGCCGGCCGCGCCTCGCCCCGCTCCCACCGGCCCGATCACCATCGTCCACGCCGGCCGGCTCCTCGACCGCCCCGGCCGGCCGCCCCGCGGCCCCTCCACAATCACCGTCCAGGGCGGCCGCATCGTCGCCGTCCGCGACGGCCTCCAGCCGCCCCCCGCCGGCGCCGCCCTCGTCGACCTCTCCTCCCGCTTCGTCCTCCCCGGACTGATCGACAGCCACGTCCACCTCGATTCCGACTCCGGCGGCACCGCCGCTTTGGTCGAGGACCTCACCGAGGATTCGCCCCGCAAAACCCTTCGCACCCTCGCCAATTCGAGAAAGACGCTGGAGGCCGGCTTCACCACCGTGCGCAATCTCGGCGACGGCTCGGGCGCCGTCCTCGCCATCCGCGACGCCGCCGCCCGGGGCGAGATCGACGCGCCCCGCATCGTCGACGCCGGCCGCTCCATCTCGACCACCTCGGGCCACATGGACGCCACCTTGGGCCTTGCCGAGCATCTCCACGCCGCCACCGGCCAGGAGAATCTGTGCGACGGCCCCGAAAGCTGCCGACGCGCCGTCCGCACCCAGGTCCGCCGCGGGGTCGACGTCATCAAGATCGCCACCACCGGCGGGGTCAACAGCCGCATCGGCGCGGGCCTGGGCCGCCAGATCTTCGACGACGAGGTCAAGGCGCTGGTCGACACCGCCCACCTCTACGGCAAGAAGGTCGCCGTCCACGCCCACGGCGCCGACGGGGTCAACGCGGCGCTGGCCGCCGGCGCGGATTCGATCGAGCACGGCACCTTGATGGATGCCGAGAGCCTTCGCCTGTTCAAGTCCGGCCGCGCCTTCTACGTCCCCACGCTCTCCACCGTGAACGGCTATCTGGAGCGCATCGCCGCCGATCCCAATGCCTACGCCCCCGACGTCCGGTCCAAGATCGACTGGCGGATCTCGATCACCGGCGACGCCCTTCGCCGCGCCGTCCCCGCGGGCGTCCGGATCGCCTTTGGAACCGACGCCGGAGTCTCGAAGCACGGCCGCAACGCCGACGAGTTCGAGCTGATGGTCAGGCACGGCATGACCCCGGCCTCCGCCATCCACGCCGCCACCGTCAACGCCGCCGAGCTTCTCGGCCTCTCCGCCGAAACCGGCACGATCGAGCCCGGCAAGAGCGCCGACCTCATCGCGGTCGAGGGCGACCCCCTCGCCGACGTCACCGTCCTCAAGCGGGTCCCCTTCGTCATGGCGCGGGGCCGGGTGGTCAAGGACCGGCGGTAGCGCCCGTCCGCGTCGGGGGATCCGGCGCGTCGGGGGATCCGGCACGGGGAGGGAATTCCCGCGCCTTTCCCCCGTCATTGCGAGGAGCGAAGCGACGAAGCAATCCAGTGGGCCTCAGAAGCCGCACCGGATTGCTTCGCTTCGCTCGCAATGACGGCCGAAGCCGTCTCCTCGCCCATCCGTCATCCCGGCAAAAGCCGGGATCCCGCGACAAGAAGTCGCAGCGGGTCTCCCCGAGATCCCGGCTTGCGCCGGGATGACGAATTTACCGCCCTCGCCCCCAACCGTCATCCCGGCGAAAGCCGGGATCCCGGGACAAGAGGTCGCAGCGGGTCTCCCCGAGGTCCCGGCTTGCGCCGGGATGACGAATTTACCGCCCTCGCCCCCAACCCGTCATCCCGGCGAAAGCCGGGATCCCGGGACAAGAGGTCGCAGCGGGTCTCCCCGAGATCCCGGCCTTCGCCGGGATGACGGATTCACCGCCCTCGCCCCCAACCGTCATCCCGGCGAAAGCCGGGATCCCGGGACGAGAAGTCCAAGCGGGGCCCCGCCCCACGAGGTCCCGACCCGCCGGGATAACGGGTGGGCCTCACCGCCCGGGCTTGACGAACCTCAACGTCATCCGGTCGCTCTCGCCGATCGCGACGAACTTCTCGCGGTCCTTGTCGCCGCCGCGAAGCGCCGGCGGAAGCGACCACACCCCGTTCGGATGGTCCTTGGTGTCGGCCGGATTGGCGTTGATCTCGCTCATCGCGGCGAGCCGGAAGCCCGCGGCCTCGGCCATCCGCCTCACCGTCGACACCTTGATATAGCCTGACGATTTCTCCCGTGCCGGGTCCGCGCTCTCGGGCAGCCGGTGCTCGACCACGCCCAGGGTCCCGCCCGGCTTCAGCATCGCGAACATCTGCCGGAACGCCTCCTCGCCAAAGGGCTGGTCGGGCATGATCCAGTTGTGGACGTTGCGGAAGGTGAGGACGACGTCCGCGCTGCCGGCCGGCACCGCGGGCTGGTCCGCGCCCGGGCGACCGGTGGGGAAGGAGGCCAGACGCACATTGCCGTAGAGGACCGGATCCTTTGCCGACAGCGCCTTGGCGCCGTTCAGTCCGTTGCCGTTGGCCGCCGCATAATAGTTCCCCTTCTCGCGAAGCAGCGGCGCCAGGATCTCGGTATACCAGCCCCCGCCCGGCCAGATCTCGACCAGAGTGTCGGTGGGCTTCACCCCGAAGAAGCCCAAGGTCTCGCGCGGATGCCGGTATCGGTCCCGCGCCCGGTTCGCCTCGGTCCGGGTCGCGGCCCCCACCGCCGCCGCGATCGCGGTATCGGAATGAAGCTCCGCCTCCGCCGCCGCCACCGCCCTGGGCGAAGGCGCGCAGGCCCCGGCGGCGAGCAGCCCCGCCCCGAGGGCGGCGGCCATGGCGAAGCGTCGTGCGGTCATCATGCTGTCTCCGATTTTCAGGCGTCCATGTCCCCCCGGTCATGGCCGACCCGCGACGACGGCGCAACCTGCCCGAAGGGCGGTGGGCCGAGGGGGAGGGGGAGGGGGCGGCGGAGGGCAGGCGGAGGGCGAAGGGAGAGCCCCCCTGACCTCCCCGCCGGTGCAGCCGGTGGGGAGGGGGACCCCAGGCAATGGGGTGGAGGGGTAGAAGGCGGCGACCTCCCCGAAGCCCCACGTCATCCCGGGAACCCCCACGTGCCGGACCCCCCACGTCATCCCGGACCCGATCCGGGATCCACCCTTCCCTTCGCCCGCGCCCGAAAATTTGCTCCTGAAACAATCCCGCGATGCCGCTAAGGCGAGCCGATGTCCCCCGCCCCCCTCCTCTGGCTGACCGCCGCCGCCTTCGCGGCTCTCGCGGCGGTGGCCGGCTGGGCCGACCACCGCCGAGCCCAACGCCGCGACCTCGACCGCCCGGGCTGGGTCCCGTGGCAGCTCATCATGGTGCTGGCGATGATCGCCTGCGTGGTGAGCGGGGCGCTTGGGGTTTTGGTTTAGCGGGGCCCGCAAGATAGCCTTGCACACTCCTTAGGTTAGACTACTCTACTCCCACTGGTTTTGGGGGGCTGCAGCATGGAATTGGAGGCGAAACTCGCCGAACTGGCGAAGGTGATCAGCGATCATCGCGAAGTCCTGCTGACCGAAGAGGCGGCTAAGAATGCTCTCGTCATGCCGTTCCTGAGAGCCTTGGGCTACGACGTGTTCAACCCTGGCGAGGTGGTCCCGGAATTCACCTGCGACGTCGCCACGAAGAAGGGGGAGAAGGTCGACTACGCCATTTGCCAGGCCGGCAAGGTCAGCATGCTGGTCGAGTGCAAGCCAGCCAACACCGAGTTGAGCTTGAAGAACGCGGCTCAGCTCTACCGCTATTTCAGCGTCACCGATGCCCGCGTCGCCGTCCTCACCAACGGCGTCGTCTACAAGTTTTTCTCCGATCTCGATGCTCCGAACCGAATGGACGAAAAGCCGTTCTTCATCTGCACGCTCGACGCGCTACGCAAGCAGGACATCCGCACCCTCGGTCGTTTCACGAAAGACTCGTTCGATATCGACACGATCGTGCAGGAGGCCGCGAGCCTCAAGAAGCAATCGCTGGTTGCCCGCGAGCTGCAGCGCGAGTTCGCGGAGCCGTCGGAAGACTTCATCCGCATCATCGCTGCTCGGGTCAGCGAGGGCCGGCTGACGACGCAGGTGAAGGAGGAGTTCCGTGCCCTGATCGTGAACTCGATCGCGGCCCTGATCCGGGACCGCGTCAACGAGCGCCTGACCTCAGCCCTGTCCGCTTCCAATCCCGTCGACGAGGAGGAGGAGATCCCTGGCGCCGTCGAGGAGATCATCACCACCGAGGACGAGATAGCCGGCTTCAACATCGTCCGAGCGATCGCGGCCAAGGCCGTCGATCCGAAGCGAATCGTCATGCGCGACGCCAAATCCTATTGCGCGATTCTACTCGACGACAACAACCGCAAAACCATCGCCCGCCTCCACTTCAACAGCCCGACGGCACGCTATTTCGGCACCTTCGCTGGCAAGGAGGAGACTCGGCATTCGGTGCTTGAACCGGTGCAGATCTACCAGCATGACGAAGCGATCTTGAAGCGGGTGGCAGAGTTGGGGGGTTAGCTCCTCCGCGCCGGTAGCTGCCAGCGTTGTTTCACAACGCGAGGATCCACGTGAGCAGAAAGGGCTTCCAAACCTTGGCCCAGAACCGCTAGCGAGGAGCATCGGGAGAAAGATTTTATGTCCAGCGCTCAGGGAAGGGTGAAGCCCGTTATCGAGGACGATTGCACCGTTCGTCTCGGGCAAGCTTCACTGCATCTGGGAAACGCCCTTTCGGTTTATGATGAGTGGCTGCCGCCGACGGTTATCATCTCGGATGGGCCTTACGGACTCGGCAAGTTCCCGGGCGAGCCACATTCGCCAAACAAATTGGCCGTATGGTACGCGCAGCATGCAGCCGCATGGGCAAGGCATGCACAGCCCTTCACCACCCTTTGGTTTTGGAACAGCGAAATAGGCTGGGTGAAATCTCATCCTGCGTTAGAGTTACACGGCTGGGAGTATCAAGAGGCCGTGGTATGGGACAAAGGCATTGCCCATATCGCCGGCAACGTCAATTCTAAGACCATACGTGGGGTGCCGGTAGTTACCGAACTTGCAGTACGCTACACGCGCCGGACTATGCTGAAGACGATTGATAATAAGGAACTAAGCGTCAAAGATTGGCTGCGGGCTGAGTGGCAGCGATCTGGTCTTCCGATGTCTCAAAGCAATGAGGCTTGCGGCGTCGCAAACGCTGCCACCCGCAAGTATCTAACGCAGTGCCATCTGTGGTACTTTCCGCCCGGTGAAGCCGTAGTGGCCATGGCTAGGTGGTGCACCCGGCATGGTTCTCGCACGGCGAGGCCTTACTTCTCGCTGGACGGCGTGACTCCCCCAACTGCGGCAGCGTGGGACCGCATGAGAGCTAAGTGGTTGCACGTCCATGGTCGTACCAATGTTTGGCAGCAGCCGCCCGTCCATGGAACGCAGAGGGTCAAGAGCCCAGACGGAGCCGGTTACCTTCATGCGAACCAAAAGCCGCTCGAATTGATGGAGCGACAGATACTCTCATCGTCTGACGTTAACGACGTGGTTTGGGAGCCTTTCGGAGGCCTTATGTCGGCTACGGTCGCTGCGGTAAGCTTGGGGAGGCGGGCGCATGTTGCCGAAATTAATCCTACCTTCTTCAAGGCAGGCTGCGAGCGCGTCAAGGATGCGCTGCAGGCAACCGCAAGGAAGATTGCTTCGTGACGGTCCCCGTGCGAACCAATGGCCCACCAACAGCTTGGCCTCACAGGGCGCTATACGATAGCGTAGTTCATGCGTTACATGCGCTGCCGTCGAGATTCCGTTCGTCGCTCCGCATCGCCGGCATAAGCGCGACCGATCTGTTCACTTTGAATACGCCTTTAGGCGCAGCTATCGAAGCATCGGTGGTCGAGAACCTGAATCAGCTTAGAGAACTCTGGGATCCCCAAGGCAATTACGAGGTGTATTCGTTCGTCCGGCAAGCGCAGGTCTTTCCCGACGTTCGGTTACAGACATCGGCACCTGGAGTGCCGGAGGCGGATCGTATTTTGATGGGAATTGAGCTTAAAGGCTGGTTCGTTCTAGCTAAGGAAGGGGAACCTTCTTTTCGTTACAAAGCATCTCCAAACGTGTGCGCACCGCAAGATTTGTTGGTCGTGTTCCCTTGGGAGTTGGATGAAGTGATCTCGGGTTCGCCGCGTCTAATGCGGCCTCTCATCGAGGAGGCCAAATACGCGGCCGAGCATCGCAACCATTACTGGGAGGTTTTACGCGGCGCGCAAGGCGACGCCGCCATAGTTGATCTTTCACCTGTCACAGCGCCCTATCCCTCGAAAGGCGCGAAGTTCAATGATAAGGCACGAGCCGATGCCGGCGGTAACTTTGGACGGGTTGCTCGCGGAGGCCTTATGACCGCTTTCATTGATGAGCTTCTTGAGGTACATCTATCGGGAATCCCCGCAAAGTTTTGGCAGCGATTTTTGAAAATCTTTTCCGAGGGCGTGGATGCTGCCGCTGTCGATCGGACAATAAAGGCGCTCCGAACGGACGCACAGAAGGCAGGGTTAGAAGCGGATGGGCTGGAAGCCTTTGACCGGGTCCAAGATGCCTTGCGCGACCTCGTAATCAGGAGTTGATGGCTTGGCGGCCCGATCGGACAGATGCGCCATCAGCAGTGCCATCAAGCTACCGCCGGGGGACACCAACCCGCGCTCACGGCTGGTAGACGCTCAGTCTACAGTCCCTGCCGCCTCCCATCTGGTTCGCGAGGCTGGGGAGTTTCCAGAGGATCATCGCTTCGAACATCAGCGGCTTCGGCTCGGCTTCGGCTTATCACAGGGGCGAGCTGAGCCGTTTCTGCGGCTATCGCCGCACCTGTGTTGGGAGGATCGAGCGGAGCGAGCGCCAACATCGGCGAAAGGAAGGTCGTCGCGGCTGCGCCCTGCCTACTCGCGGGTCGGTGCAGCCACGCAGGCGCACGACCAATGCCTGATCGCTCACTGGCCCGTCGGCTCGAGCGCAGGAAGCGCGGTGGAGGCGGCGTTCGAGCGGCTTGGGCCGCAGGCTGCGTGGCCCGAATTGACTGGCGCGGTTGGGAGCGCTGCAGTCGGAGCAGCGGGCGTGGCACTCGGCCTTCGCCGGCGGCTCGGGCCGCGATTCCGGAGACGGTAGCGAAGCAGGTGCAGGGCGCGAGCCCCAGGAGCGGGCGCCTCCCTTAATCAAGTTGGGCCCTTCGGAAGGGCGGCCCTTCATGGGCGGATAACTATGCCGCGCCCCCGCGTTTACCACGTGCTTGGCTTGTGGCGCAGTGGAGGGGAGCGTCGGGATCCCGGCGGGTCAGCCTCAAGGCGCGGCAGGCCGCCCGCCGCATCGGCTGCGGCAAGGCCGGCGTGAAAGCGCCCGAAAGCCTAGCGAACCCTCAACATTCCAGGCGATTCCAGGCGATTTTCGGCACAGGAAATGGCGGAATTCCGCCCTTTCTTCGAGAAAGGGAAGTTGGGGGGAGGGGTTTTGTGAACTAACCCTCGACTTGCCCAAACTTAGGGCGCGAAAAATCCTACAGGCAGGCTTCCAAATAGGGCTGGTCGAAGCCGAACTGCTTGGCCTTTTCGAGCGTGTAGGGCCTGAGGCCCATCGAGCGGTATTCGCCGATGATCTTGCCGTCGGCGGTCTCGTCCAGATATTCGAACTTGAACAATTCCTGGGTGACGATGACGTCGCCCTCCATCCCGATCACCTCGGTGATGTTGGTGGTCCGCCGGGTTCCGTCCCTCAGGCGCTTGACCTGGACGATGAGGTCCACCGAATCCGCGATCTGCCTCGATATGGCTTCCTTGGGCACCTTGATGTCGCTCATCATCACCATGTTCTCCATCCGCGCCAGGCATTCGCGAGGGCTGTTGGAGTGGAGCGTGGCCATCGAGCCGTCATGGCCGGTGTTCATCGCGGCGAGGAGGTCGAAGCATTCGCTGCCCCTGATCTCGCCGAGGATGATCCGGTCGGGGCGCATACGGAGCGCGTTGATGACGAGGTCGCGGATCGAGATCGCGCCCTGGCCCTCGAGATTGGGCGGGCGGGTCTCGAGCGGGAGCCAGTGGGGCTGCTGAAGGCGAAGCTCGGCCGCGTCCTCGATGGTCAGAACGCGCTCGCCCGGGTCGATGAGCTTGGACAAGGCGTTCAGCATCGTCGTCTTGCCCGAGCCGGTGCCGCCCGAGATGATGATGTTGAAGCGGCTGGCGCCGGCGATCTTCAGCACCGTCGCCATCTTGTCCGACATCGAGCCGAAATTCTTCATCATGTCGACCGTGATCGGCTTTTCGGAGAATTTACGGATCGAGATGGCGGTGCCGCGAAGCGACAGCGGCGGGATGATGACGTTGACGCGGCTTCCGTCCTGAAGGCGGGCGTCGGCGAGCGGGGTCGTCTGGTCGATGCGCCGGCCGACCTTGTTGACGATTCGCTGGGCGATCTGGAACAGATGCTCCTCGTCGCGGAACTGGATCTGGGCGACCTCGAGCTTGCCCTTGCGCTCGATGAAGGTCTGGTTCGGCCCGTTGACCATGATGTCCGAGATGTTCGGGTCGGCGAGCAGCTCCTCCAGCGGCCCGAGGCCGAGCAGCTCGTCGACCAGAACCTTTTCGAGCGCGAACTGCTCGCGGCGATTGAGGTTGATCTTGAGCTCGGCGAGCACCTCGCCGATGATCGGCCGGAATTCCTCGGCGAGCTCGTCCTTGCTCAGAGTCGCGGCCGCTTCCGGATCGACCCGCTCGAGAAGCCGGGGGAGCACCTGCTCCTTGATCCGGTGGATGGAGGCCTCGAAACCCTCGCTCTTGCTCGACGGGGCTTCCGAGGAAGCGGCCTGGCGGTCCGCGAGGCGCGACATGGCGTCGGCCCCGCGGTCGGCCGAGGACGGGGCGAAGCCGTCGGTGTCGACGTCCGAGAAATTGATCGTCTCGAGCGGCGGGAACTGGTCGCCGCCCTCGGGCGCCGCCGGCGCGGCTCCGCCCGTGGCGAGACCCTTCATCGGCCTTGCGACACCGAAGCTTGGGCGTCCGCCGCCCGTTCCGCCATTTCCTGGTCGCCGTCCAAAAGCACTCATTGCGCTCAGATCCTCACCGGTGAAGCTATGCCACTCGGGGTGGTGAATAAGGCGGAAACTTTGACAATTGCCTAATCGCCCCCGATGGCCCGCCGGTGCCCGCCCAACACGCCCGCAGCGCCCTGCTCATTGCCCTTGCCGGTTTCCTCAGCCTCGCGTTCGGGGACGCGCTGGTCAAATCGATGGCGGGGCAGTGGCCGGCCCCCGCGGTGGCGGCGCTTCGCTATTGCTTCGGGGCGGTAGGGCTGACCTTGTACGTGGCCCTGCGGCACGGGCGCGAGGGCTTCGTCATGCCCCGGCCGTGGCTGCATGTGGGACGGGGCGCCGCCGTCGCTCTCGCCACCTTGTGCTTCTTCTTGGGGGTGATGGCGATGCCGCTCGCCGACGCGACGGCGATCCAGTTCACCAGCCCGGTCCTGACCGCCCTGCTGGCGCCCCTCGTGCTTGGCGAAAGGACCCGGCGGGCGACCTGGGCGGCCACCCTGCTCGCCTTCCTGGGCGTCCTCATCGTGCTTCGGCCGAACCTGGTCGAGATCGGTCCGGCGGCCCTGTTCCCGATGGGAGCCGCCTTCGGGATGAGCTGGCTGATGATGTTCAACCGGATGGCGGCCGGGGACGCGCCGGTCATGGTGATGCAGTTCCTGGTCGCCGTGGTGGCCGCTCCGCTACTGGTCGCGGCGGCCGTCGTCCTAGGCTCGGCGGGGGGAGTCGCCATCGGTTGGCCCTCGCCGCTCGTTGTCCTGAAATGCCTCGGAGTAGCCTGCTTCGCGACCGCCGGGCACGCACTGATCTTCGCCGCGGTCGAGCGGGCGAGCGCCTCGACGGTCGCCCCG
>DASWLY010000083.1:0-3322 GCA_036400035.1 Allosphingosinicella sp. | reverse complement strand
GTCTACCAATTCTCGCCCAAGGTGCGCGACTTCATCGCCCCCTATTTCGACCGGATCGACCGCGGCTTCGAATGGGTCAACGTGCCGCCCGCCACCCTCTTCTGGGCCTGGCGCGACTGACCGTCGTCCCGGCGAAAGCCGCGGCCTGGTGGAAATCGGCTCCGTCAGCCCGACGAAAGCCGGGCTCCCTGGAGACCCGCCCCCGTCACCCCGGCGAAAGCCGGGGGCTCGTGGAGACCGCCCCCGTCACCCCGGCGAACGCCGGGGTTTCGTGGAGACCCGTCCCGTCACCCCGGCGAAAGCCGGGGTTTCGTGGAGACCCGTCCCGTCACCCCGGCGAAAGCCGGGGTCTCGTGGAGACCCGCCGGGACTTTTCGGCCCGAGATCCCGGCTTCGGGTCCCATCAAAGTAGTACTTTGATGGGGTCCCTCCCGCGATGACGGTTACGGCCTCGGCAGCCCCACGTCGCGGAAGTTCAGCCGCTTGGCGATCCGATAGTCGGCGATGGCGACGATGAAATAGCCGATCGCCCAGCGCATCCGGTTGAGCAACGTGCGATTGCGCCTGTGGCTTTCCAGAGTGATCGGCTGCGAATTCGCCACTTCCCCGTCGACGAAGCGGCGCATCGCCGCCGCGAAGGCGGCGTCGTCGACGCGAAGCATCATCTCCAGGTTGAGGAAGAGGCTGCGCATGTCGAAATTGGCCGAGCCGATATGGACGGCGTCCTCGACCACGAACAACTTGGTGTGCAGCTTGGTGGGTGAATATTCGAAAATCTGGATTCCCCGGCGCAATAGCCACCAATAGGTGTTTCGAGCCGCCGCGATCGTGGCGGTGTTGTCCGATCTGGACGCGGTCACCAGCCGCACCCGGCCCTTGTTGCGGGCGACCGCGGCAAGGCGGCGGAGCATTCCGGGGCCGGGCGCGAAATAAGCCGCGACCACGTCGAGCCGGCGCGCCGTCTTCATGTCTCGCCGGACCGACCGGGCCCAGGGGCTGAGCCGGCGAGCCGGGCCGCCGAACAGCCAGTGGAGCCGACCTTCGGTGACGCTGCTCTGCTGGAGCATTCGCCGAAGCTCGCGGATCCGCGGGCGCTCGGCCAGGGTCCAGCGCAGCAGCCCGTCATAATAGCCGGCGAGGCAGGCGACGCTGTCCCCCTCGACCCGAAGCCCGATGTCCCGCCAGGCCCCCGATTCGACGGTCCCGAAATAATCGTCGGAGACGTTGAAGCCGCCGATGATCACGCGTTTCGTGTCGGCCAGAGCCAGCTTCTGGTGGTTGCGAAGCAGATAGCGGCGGCCCCATTTCGGGCTGAACTGGCAGAAGACGATCCCGGCGTCCTGGAGCGGCCGGAAGAAATCCCGGTTGGTCGTGGAGCCGAAGCCGTCGACGAGCAGCGACACCTCGACGCCGCGGCCGGCGGCGGCGATCAGGGCGTCGCGCACCCTGGTGCCCGAGGCGTCGTCCATGAACATGTAGTAGAGGAAGCGAAGGCTCTCCCGCGCGCCGTCGATCAGCTCGAGCAAAGCGGCGAGCCGCTCGGGCCCGTCGGCGAGGAGGGTCAGCCGGTTGCCCGCCACGTCGAGCGAAACACCCGGGTCCTCCAACGCTGCTTCCGCCATGGCAGGGTGCATGCGGGCGTCGGGCCGGGAGGGCAAGCCCTCGCGTCACCACCCAATGCCGAACAAGTTCAGCATGACGAAGGGTGGAAGCCTGTCATCCCGGGCTTGACCCGGGATCCATGAACACAGGGTTCGATGGGAACTCGCAGGCGGACGCGTTCATAAAATCCCGCTTTCGCCGAACCACGAATATCCGCTTGGCGACCGCTTCGGGCGGCATCCGCCCTGCCCCCGATCATTGACATCCGCCCGCCCCGTCCGTATCTCCCGCCCTTTCCCCCATCATGGTGTTTAGCGGAGCTGTTCATGGCGCGCGTTACGGTCGAAGATTGTGTCGACAAGATCCCCAACCGGTTCGATCTGGTGCTGCTCGCGGCCCAGCGGGCGCGGCAGGTCTCGGGCGGCGCCGAGCTCACCATCGACCGCGACCGGGACAAGAACCCCGTCGTCGCCCTGCGCGAGATCGCTGAAGAGACGGTGAAGCCCAAGCATCTCGAGGAGGCGCTGATCGCCGGCCTGCAGCGGGTCCAGGTCGAGGACGACGAGGCGCCCGACGAGGTCGGCTCGCTTTCGGCTTCCGCCGAGGCCCTCCGGCTCACCGCCGCCGCCCCGCCGCGCAACAACAATGCCGGCGGCGACTACGAATAACCCTGCGGAGGGCTATGCTCTCTTCGACACAGCGATAGGCCGCTGCGCCCTCGTGTGGCGCGGCGGCCTTGTCGTTGGTGCGGCCCTGCCGGAAGCTTCGGAGGAGGCCATGCGCGGCCGGCTCGCCCGCCGTTTCCCTGCCGCCCGTGAGACTGAGCCGCCGCCCGCGATCGCCGCTGCGATAGGCAAGGTCGTCGATCTGCTCGCCGGCGCCGGGGCTGACCTTTCCGACATCCCGCTTGACCTGGACGACGCGCCGGCGTTCGACCGCGGCGTCTGGGAGGCCGCCCGGCGGATCCCGCGCGGCGAGGTGCGAAGCTACGGCGAGCTGGCCCGCGAGGTCGGAGCGCCGGGCGCGGCACAGGCGGTCGGGCTGGCGCTCGGCCGCAACCCGGTGCCGATCATCGTCCCGTGCCACAGGATCCTGGCCGCCGGTGGCCGGAGCGGCGGCTTCTCCGCGCCGGGCGGAGTCGCCACCAAGTTCCGGATCCTCGAGATCGAAGGGGCCCGGCGGGCCGGCGAGCCGGAGCTGTTCGAGACGCTTCCGCTCGCGGTGAAGCCGCCTCAGCGGGGCAAATAGCCCCAGCCGACGAGGAAATGGCGCAGCGCTTCGGGATAATCGCGGAAGTGGATGACCGAGGCCTCGGGGCAGTCGTCGTCGCGGCCGGCGAGTCGGCACCCTTCCGGAAGGCTCGACCGATCGCCCCGGTCATGTTCGCGCAGCATCTCGGCCCAGGCTTCCTCGAACCGCCCGGCGCGGGCCGCGGAGGCGGCATAAGCGGCGCAGGCTCCGTTGGGTTCGCCGTCGTCGTCCCGGCATTCCCGCCGGAACTCCCGCATCGCCTTCGCGAACAGCGGCCGGAAGCCGGGGCGGGTCGATACGTCGACCACCGCGCCGTCGACCACGTTCAGGACCTGCGGCGGCGTCCGGCTGCCGGCGCCGCTGGCGAATCGGTAACGGAAGCGATCGTCGGTCTGGACGAAGTCGACCATGCCGTCGCCGTCCACGTCCTTCGGGAAAGCTTTGCTGGGCTCGCCGTCCCAGGCGCCGA
>DASWLY010000082.1:0-19737 GCA_036400035.1 Allosphingosinicella sp. | reverse complement strand
CGATCCCGGCACCGACTTCGACCATCTCGCGCAGGGCGCCTCCGAGGTGGTCGTGCTCGGCTACACGATGAAGGACGAGCATGGCGCCACGTCGAGCTCTTCGATCACCGTCACGATCACCGGAACCAACGACGGGCCGGTGGCGAACGCCGATTCCGCCGCCACCGGGGAGAACAGCCCGGTCTCGATCGCCGTCCTCGGCAACGACAGCGACGCCGACGACGGGGCGGTGCTGACCGTTACCGGAGCCTCGGCGCCGGCGGGGCAGGGCAGCGTCTCGGTGGTCGGCAACCAGATCCTGTTCGACCCGGGCGGCGACTTCGACCATCTCTCCGCCGGCCAGAGCGCGAGCGTCGTCGTCGGCTATTCGATCGAGGACGAGCATGGCGCGAGCTCCAGCTCGACCGTCACCGTCACCGTCAACGGAGCCAACGACCCGACGAGCATCGACTCGGGCGGCACCGCCGCCACAGGCTCGGTCGCCGAATTGCCGAACGGAGATCCGGGCGAGGGCATGACGATCCATCAGGCGGACGGGGTCGTCGCGTTCGACGACGTCGATCTCGCCGACACCCACAGCGCCACGGCGACGGCGCAGGGCAGCGGCTATTTCGGCACGTTCACGCTCGATCCTGTCGACCAGGCCGGCGACACGGTGGCCTGGCGGTTCGACGTCGGCGACTCCGAAATCGACGGCCTCGAGGAAGGCGAGGTGGTCACCCAGACCTACACGATTACCGTTTCCGACGGGAATGGCGGCACCGCCACCCAGGAGGTGACCGTCACCCTCACCGGCGCCGCCGACGAGAATGCCTGGTATATCGACAACAGCGCGGTCCTCAGCACCAACGAAGGTACGCAGGCCAATCCGTTCACCTCCATCGCCGCCTTCAACGCGGCGCAGGGGACCGCCGGCGGCCCGGCCGAAGGCGAGACGGTCTACCTGCTCACCGGCACCGGCACCTATGCCGAGGCGGACGGGATCAACCTGCTCGACGGCCAGATCCTGATCGGAGTCCCGTCGATCGTCGGCCGGCCGACCATCAAGCCGAGCGCCGGCGACGGCGTGAATGTCGGCCAGGGCAACAGCGTCTCGGGCGTCGACATCGCCAGCGGCGCGGGGGCCGGAATCGCCGACAGCGGGGGCAGCGTCGGAGCGCTCAGCGTCTCCGACGTCGCGATCACCACCACCAGCGGAATCGCGGTGAATATCGACGGCGGCGGCTCGAACGTGACGATCGCCGGCTCGACCCTCGCCTCGGGCTCGAACTACGCCATCCTCGGCGCCAACGTCGCGGGCTTCACGCTCACCGATTCCGTGGTGAGCAGCGCGTCTTCCGCGTCGGGCACGGTGGCCTTCACCAACCTGACCGGCACCGCCAGCTTCCTCGGCAATTCGCTGACGGGCAGCGGCGGCGACACCCTCGGTATCGCCAACAGCGCCGGCAGCCTCACCCTCACCATCGCCGACAGCGCCGGCGGGGCGGCCGTCATCGGTCCCAACCATTCCGGCAACGGGGGCGACGGAGTCAACATCGCTACCGCCGGCGGTTCGCTGACCCTGGTGGTCGACGGAGTCGAATTCCAAGGTGCTCGCGAAGACCTGCTGGAGGTCAGCGCCAACGGCACATCGAGCCACGACATAAGGATCACCGGCAACAGCTTCGCCAACGGCCAGGCGTCCGTCTCGGGCGGCGGCGGAGTCGTGCTGAACGGCACCGGCACCAATGTCAGCGTCGATTACCAGGTGAGCGACAACAGCTTCACCGGGGCGGAAGGGAATGCTCTGACGGCGTCCTACACGATCCAGTCCGGAGCGATACGCGGCTATATCGGCGACAACGACATCGGCATCGGCGACGGCGTTGCCGGCAGCCAAGGTTCGGCCGGCTTCGGTGACGGCATCAGCGTGTCCCTCCAGAAGACGGCCGGAGCGGGCGCTGCGACCTATGTGGTGACGATCGAGGACAACGAGATCCACGACATCGCCGGCGGCTTCGGCGGAATCGTCCTTCGCTCGTCGGGCGGAGGCGCGGCCGACGCGGCGGTGCTGGAGGCGACGGTCCGCAACAACGTCGTCGACGAGCTCGGCGACTTCGCCCTGTCCGCGCTCTACGCGCTGGTCGGCGGGTCCGCCGCGAGCGGCGACTTCGCGAGGCTGGGCCTGGTGCTGGAAGGCAATGTGCTGGACGCGGGCGATGCGGATTACGGCTTCGACGCCGTCTTTCTCGACCAGGTGTCCAGCGACGCCCATTTCTACGTTCCGGGCTATGTTGGGTCGGGCAATGGCGAGTTCGCCACTCCCTCGGGCACCGCCAGTGCGGACCTCGGCGCGTTCTGGGGCGCGAACAACACTCTGGAGGCGACCCCGTTCAGCCTCTTCGGAGGGGTCGATGCCAGCCTGGTGAGCGACCTGACCGGTGGGCCGCTGACCCAGCCGGCCTACTTTCCCTGAGGCACGGCCCGGCGGCGCCCGCCTGAGCGGGGGGGGCGCCGCCACCGGCTCCGACTTGAGGGCAACCGGGCAGCTTGCCCGGAAGGGGTACGCGCCCCCGGCTGGTAGTGTTGCGGGCGGCGGCGCTGGTGGCATCCCCGGCTTAACGGCCGCGGCGCTGCGACCTATGAGTCGCAGGCGCGGCCGAAGCGGCGCGGCGGCGGAACCCGCCGCCTGGTTTCGAGTTCGCGCCGTAACGGAGCCCGGTTGTGTGATGGCAGGCAAAAGTCAGCAGGATTTGTTTTCGGATATCGAGCAGGCGCAGGACGAGCTGCGGGAAAGCATCGAGAACAGCCGCCGGCTGGTGATGCGATCCGATGCGCTGATCCAGCAGGTCAAGGACCAGTCCGCCGAAGGCCGGAACGGCGCTTCGCCCTCCGCCCAGGCCTAGCCGCGTCGCTCAGGCTTCGCCGGTGAAGCGCTTCACCTTCACCGGCAGCTTCTTCCCTTTGGTACGCCGGGACGGGATCTGAACCGGATTCTTCTTCTTCCACTGCGCCCAGGTCATCGGGCCGTCAGGGGTATCGATCAGCTCGTCATCCAGCGACATCGCGCGCTCCTTGGAAAGGCTCGCCTCGATTATCGTTCAACCGGGATCGACCCGCCACCCTTCATCCGAAATTTCGACGATCAGCCTCATCCTCAGCGCCGCCGCCTGAGCTCCCGCTTCCAGTCCAGTTCGGACGGCAAGGGCAAGCTGGTGTCGGTCGGCGCCTCGTCGACCAGCTCGAGATCGGGATTGCGCACCTTCGCCCGGTTGCGGTGCAGGCACATGATGCACAGGCACCGCCGCCGCACCTCGGGAAAGGTGTCCACCCATCCCTTCCGGTGGAACAGCCACCACAGGCCCTGGCTGCTGAACACGGCCCCATGCCGGCATTTCGTGCAGGTCAGCCGGATGGCGCGGCCGCGCACGGCGGCGTCGAAAAGGTCGCGCAGGGGGTAGGCGCTCGGCAGATCGGGCATCGAGAACAGATAACGAACATGGACGGCGCTTGGAAGCCGGGTCCTGGCCCGACCTTCGGCGCCCGAACCGCCTCCTGGCACCCTTGGCCGCGCTTGCGGGTTGACCTTGCGCGAGCATCTGGCAGGAGCGCCGGCACCTCTTCATCATGGGCTGAGCCGATGGCACCGACGGAACCGACCAGCGTCTGGAATATCGCCGCCGAGCTCGGCGAGGGGCCGGTCTGGGTGGAGCGCGACCGGGCGCTATGGTTCACCGACATCAAGCGCCGCAAGATCCACCGCTACGATCCCGCGGCCGGAGCTCGGGAGACGTGGGGAGCGCCGGAACAGGTCGGCTTCGTCCTGCCGGCCGAGCGCGGCGGCTTCATCGCCGGGCTGATGAGCGGGCTTCACCGTTTCGACGAGAAAACCGGCCGCTTCACCCTGATCGCCGAGATGGAGTCGGAGCGGCCGAACAACCGGCTCAACGACGGCGTGGTCGATCCGTCGGGCCGGCTGTGGTTCGGGACGATGGACAATGGCGAGACCCGCAAGACCGGCGCCTTCTACCGCTTCGAGCGCGGCAGCGTCGTGCCCACGGGGATAGAGGGAATCGCGATCACCAACGGGCCGGCTTTGTCGCCCGACGGCCGGATCCTCTATTTCGTCGACACCCGGTCCGGGACGATCGATGCCGCCGACGTGGGAGAAGACGGCGTCCTGGGCCCGTCGCGGCCGTTCGCCCGAATCGACCCGGCCGAGGGCTTCCCCGACGGCCCGACCGTCGACAGCGAAGGCTGCGTCTGGATCAGCCTCTACGCCGGCTGGGAGGCACGCCGCTATTCGCCGGCGGGCGAGCTGGTCGGCCGGGTCCGCTTCCCGGTCGCCAACATCACCAAGATCGCTTTCGGCGGCGAGGACCTGCGCACCGTCTACGCGACCACCGCTCGCCAGCTGCTGACGCCCGAGGAGATCGAGCGCCAGCCGCGGGCGGGCGACCTGTTCGAGTTCCGGGTCGACGTGCCCGGGCTGCCGTGCCCGCTGGTGGCCGGCTGAAGCCTCGGCTTCAGCCTTCCGTGACCAGGCCGCTGATCTCGCCGGGGTTGACCTTGTCGGTGTGGACGTTGACGACAATGAGGCCGCCGCGCATGGCGGCCACGAAATCGTCGAAGCTCAGCTTCGAATTCACCAGCTTGCCGCCGGTAGCGTAATCATAGCCTTTGATCGTTACCTTCAGGCCGCGCTTGGTCGGGCGATATTGAGCGCTGTAGGGCAGGGGCAGGACGAGCACCGAATCACCGCCGGCGGGGGTGGCATATTTGTGGAAATGGATCGGCCCGATCGGCGCCGCGACCAGCCTGTCCCACAAGGCGTCGGTGGTGATGCCGTCGAGCGTCAGATCCACCGAAACGCTCTGGCGCTTCGTATCGACCGAGATACGCGCGCGGCCCGTCGCCGTGGAGCCGGTCGCCTCGCCATATTTGCCGTCGAGCTTCGCTTGGAAAGCCAGGACTTCCGCCTGTGCGGGCATTGCGCCGAACGTCGCCGCAAGGCCCGTCAGCCCGGCCAAGATCTTTTTGTGAATAGGCATTCTCATTCTCCCCGCGGAAAGTGTTGGAACCGGTCATACGCGATCGGGTGCGAAGCGCGTTCAAGGCAGCGGCGAATCACGGGTGAGCGATCACCATGAGGGTGCGCGCGCGCTTGAGGCTGCAGTCCAGGCACAGCGCCAGGGTTTCGGGATCGAGCGCGGCGAAGCTCTCGTCCAGCACCGTCAGGTGCGCGCCCTGGAGGAGCGCCCGGGCAAGGTAGATGCGGCTGCGCTCGCCGTGCGAGAGCTGCCATCCGGTCTCGCCGACAAATTGGTTCATCCCGCCCGGCATGCGCTCGAACAGGGGGCCGAGCCCGAGCTCCTCGCACAGGGTTTGGGCTTCCATCTGCAGCTCGGGAGGCGCCGGCCACTGCTTGCCCATCAGCAGGTTGAAAGCGACCGATCCCGACAGGATGTGGTTTTCGTGGAATTGCGGGGCCGAAGTGGCGAGGCGGTGCCAGTCGTCCCCCAGGGTGTGGCGATCGAGGCCGTTGAGCAGCAGCAAGCCCGCGCTCGGCTTGTTGAGGCCGGTCAGCAGCCCGGCGAGGGTCGATTTGCCTCCGCCCGAGGGGCCTTCGAGCAGGATCCGGTCGCCATGGGCGATGATGAGGTCGGTGCCCTCGATCACGGTCTCGTTGCTTGCCGGATAGCTGAAGGACACCGCCTGAGCGTCGATCAGCGGAGTCTTGATCGCCTCGTTTTCGATCTGCTCGAGAGTCACGAAGGATTTCGACGAGGTCTTGTTCCTGGCGGCGTGGAACATGGGCGCGACCTGGTTCCAGGCGACCAGCGCCCGGCCGACCGCGGAGAGGCCGCCGGTAATCCCGCTGAAGGCCCGCTGGGCGAACAGGATACCGCCGAGGCTGATGGCGATCCCGGTGGAAGAGACGTCGAGGTTCCCGACGAAGGCCGGGACGAGGCCGGCAAGGCCGATGAGAACCCAGCCCGACGAGATGCCCATCGTCGTCGTGATCGCGGTTCGATCCATCGTCCCCGAAAGGTGCAGATAGTTCTGGAGGGCGTTGTCCTCGCTTCCGTGGCCGCGGCTCGGCGGCTCCTGTGCGAGGCGGGTCCGGTGACCGACCATCGTCTCGATGAGCTCGTGAGTCATGTCGAGGCGGGCGATCGACCAGGCCCGAAGCTGCTTGAAGTAATTCCAGCTGAGCGCGCCGACGAGCAGCGTCCAGGCCGCGAGGAGGGCGAGATGGAGAGCCGGCGCGACGCCCTGGCCGAGGATCCAGGCGGCGAACCCCAGCTGGATAACCGACCGAAGGAGCGACATCCCGCCGTTCAGCGACAGCGACTCGAGGGCCTGCGATTCCACGACCCGGCTGAGCAGCTGGCCGACGCCCTGCCGCTTCACGCTGTCCGCCGACATTCGCAAGGCACCCGCCAGCAGCCGGGCCTTGAGGAGCCGGCCGGCGTCGAGCGCCAGCGTCGCCGACCACCAGCCGCCCAGCGTCTGCAAGGGGATCATCGTCGCGACCAGCAACAGCCAGGCGGTGAACCAGCCGAGATCGAAAGTGCCGCCCAGGGCCGCCGACCCGATCAGCACCCAGCCGGCGATCTCGGTGACATAGCTCACCGCGAAAAGCCCGATCAGCGCCGCCACCTTCTTGAAGGCTCCGATGCGCGAAAGCTGCTTCCAGAAGTTCGCCGACGGCGGAAGCCGAAGGGACCAGATGCGCTCGATCTGGTGCTGGGCGAGCTGCTCGCGGAGCATCGCCGTCCGGACCCGCGGTTCATGGGCGGCATCGATGCCCGTGGCCCGAACGAGCCGGCTGATCTCCGGCATCAGCGGGGCTTCCCGGGGCCAGCAAATCACCGTGCGGAGATGCTCCGGATCGCAGGAGCGGATCCTGAGATCGGGACCCAGAAGCTGCGGCCTGCCGCGCCGCCAGCCCACGAGCATCAGGACTCCGGGCATGTCGAACATGGCCGTCTCGAAAATCGCCGGTCCGCCGGCCCGCATCAGATCCCCGACCTCCGATACCGGCGTCTGGATCAGATTGGCTTCGATGGCGAGATGCTCGGCCGCCCATTCGAACCAGTCGGCGAGGTTGCGCACTCGGCCGGCCGCGATCGTCGCGGGCAGCTTAAGGGAATCGGAGGCGAGGCTCCGGCGCAGCCCGGAGCGGCGTGCAAGCTCCTCCAACCCTTCGCCGATCCGGGCGTTCGGCCAAAGGAAGGGGCGCACGGCGGCCAAGGCGTCGGGATTGAGGTCGGTCGCCGTGATTTCGATACCCGCGTCGGCCATCAGAGGCTCTCGCTCGACTTGAGGCGGCCGTCGACCAGGGTGAGCCGCCGCCAGAAATCGCCCTGCCACATCTTCTCGTCGAGGGCCGCCTCGGCATCGAGCAGGTCGCGGTAGCGGGACTCGCCGGCCGCGAGGTCTCGCGGCGATCCGTCCTCGATGATCCGTCCGTCCTCGACGACCAGCACCCGGTCGAAGCTCATCGTCTCCGCGACGTCGTGGGTGACGCAGAGGAGGGTCACGGATGCCCACCATTGCCGCGCCTCGGCGAGGAGCGCTCGGCGCTGAGTTCGATCCATGCCGCGGAAAGGCTCGTCCAGCAGGGCAAGGCGAGTCTTCGGGCTGAGGAGGGCGCGGGCGAGGCGCACCCTCTGGCCTTCGCCTCCCGACAGCAGCCCGCCTCCCTCGCCCAACAGGGTTTGCAGTCCTTGCGGCAGTTTCTGAGTGACTCCGCGCAGCCGAGCCGCGGCGATGACGTCGCCGACGTTGAGCGCGGAATCGTCGTCCGAGGCATAAGTGAGGTTGTCGAGCAGCGACCGGTTCCAGATCTGGATGGCGGGGTCGATCCAGGCGGTCTCGTGGCGCATGGCCGTGATGTCGCTCGCCTGCGCCGGCCTGCCGTCGATCAGGAGCTGTCCCGAAGCCAGCCGGTGCCACCCCAGCAGCAATCCCAGCAGGGACGATTTGCCGGCGCCCGACATGCCGACGATGGCGATATGCTCGCCGGGCGCGATCGACACGTCCACCGATTGGAGGATGGTATGGCCGGCCGCGATCACGCTGCCGCCGTGAAATTCGAGCGCGACGCCGGCCGCGGGCGGCCCGGCGTCTATCTTCGCGGTCGCCGCCCGCTCCTCCGGCGTCTGCTCCAGGTCCTCGGGCGCCGACAGCGGCTCGAGCAGTCGCGACAGGACGTTGCGCTGCGCCGGATATTGGTGGGCGAGCCCGGCGATCGCGGCGCCGAGCGCCGGGATCTTGAGCGTCCAGAACACCAGGAGAAGGTCCGATCCGGTGACTCGGCCCGCGGCGAGGAAATGGGTGAGCAGCAAGGCCCCGACCAAGCCCGTCGCGACGATCGCCTGCAGCGCGGTGATCCCCAGGCCGAGGTTGATCATGCCTTGCAGGGACTTGGCCCATTCCACCAGCAGGCTCTCGTGCTGGCCCTGCACGCTGCGCTCGGCGCGGTGGGCGCGCACCGGCGCAAGGCCGAGGAGCGCGTCGAGATAGAAGCTGTTGAGCGCACCGGCATGGTTTCGAATCCGAAGATCGCGTTCGTTGAGCAGATGCTGGATCGTGAACGGGACGGCCAGCGTCGCCACCATCAGCAAAGTCGCGAGCCCCCATGCGTCCGGGGCGAGGATCACCACGCCCGCGAAGGTGAGGACCATTTCGAACACGGAGCGAATCATTCCGAGGCCGAGGCCGGGGACTCCGCGGACGGTGTGGATATTATGGCCCCTGTCGGCCATGTCGGAGATCGGCCGGCTGTGGAAATAGCGATCGTTGAGCCGCGGTATCTTGGCGAGCAGGGCTACTCGCAACCGGGCTTCGAGCTTGCGGCCCCAGCGCACCGTCCCCAGCGCGGCCGAATATTCGATCGCGAGAAGCACTGCCACGAAGGCGAGCAGCCCGACCGCCGCGAACAGGCGCTGGGAGGGCAAGGTAAGCAAGGCGGAGATGTCGAAGATGGCGCGGAACAGCAGCACCTCGATCATCGTCGCGCTCACCGCGAACGCTCCCGCCAGGATCAGCGCGAGCGGTGCCAGAAGGCCGTCCTCGCCCAGCATCTTCCACAGAGATGCGAGCGACGATACCGGCTTTTCGGCAAGCGCGGCGGTAAGCTCCAGCGACAGCGGCCGCCGATCCTCGCGCGTCGCTTCGTCGTCCGGCGCGAGGCCGGAGATGCTGAGCACGACCGCGCCCTTGACCTTGAGTATCTCGCCCGACGTGGCGGTGGCGGCGCTGTTCTGGAGCACCGACCAGAAGGGCTTGGGGATGAGCGTGTCGGTCTTCCCGGCGGCCCGGCATTCGGCGGCCTCGCGGACGAGCCCACGAAGCACGCCTTCCGCTTCGCGCCCCGCGCGAAGACCCTTGTTGTCGATCAGCGACTGAGTGAGTCTGGTACTGGCATCGAGCGCTCCGATCGGGTGCCAGTCCGACCCGGCGAGCGCCTCCGCGATCAGCCCATCGGCGGCCCCGCGATTCACTCCGACGAACCCCAACCGCTCTCGAAGCGGGTTCAGGAAGTCGTCGGTGACGGCCCAGTCGCGCCACTCCTGGACCTCCACATAGGCCCAGTGCTCGTGAATATCCTGCCGGAACTGGCGCAGGGTGACCCAGCGGCGGCCGACCCCCGGGTCCATGAGCTGAAGCCACCGGCCGTGGCGCCGCCAGGCCACCACGAAATGAAGCGCCGCCCCCCGGTTCACGACGACGATGGCCGGGAGCATGTCGACGCTGCGCAGGGTCACATGGTCGATCGGGACCAGCGCCTGCTCCGCCGCCAGCCCGAGGTCGCCCGCAATCTCCTCGATCGTATCGATCGAGGTTCCGTCGACGTCGGTCTGGCAGGCCTCGCGCAGGCGGCCGAAGCTGATCGGGACGTGAAAGCCCTCGAGCAGGCATTTGAGGGCCGCGGGGCCGCAGTCCATGCTCGACGTCTGCACGACCTCGACCGCCAGCAGGCGTCGCTCCTTAGGCTTGGCCGGGGCGTTCATCGTCTGGCGGCGCCGCCGGGCTGGCTGGTGCTCTCGGTCAGGCTTCCGACCGACCGCAGCAGCAGCTTGGCGGGCGACACGGTCTCGACCCGGACCTCGAGCCGGCCGGGAAGGCCGTGGCGAAGGACGAGGCCGCGAGTCGCGTCTCGCCGGATCCTGAACTCCGCGCGCAGCGACTGGTCCCTGATTTCCCCCGCGACCCGGACGGCGGTCGCTTCGACCGTCCCGAACTGGATCCAGGGAAACCCTTCCAACCGGAATCGCGCCGTCTGTCCCGGCCGGATCCGGCCGAGCGCCGTCGTCGGATCGAATTCGGCGAGAATCAGCAGGTCGCCCTGGGGAATGATGGTCGCCAGCTTCTGTCCCGGAGCCACATAGGCCCCGGCTCCGAGCGCCCGCATTTCGCCGACCACGCCGCCGACCGGGGCTCTGATCTGATGGTTGGCGACCTCGAGGCGCAATTGCTGGATCAATTCGCGCGTCGTGGCGGCTTCGGCTTGAGTCGCCAGAAGCTCGCGGCTCAATCTCTCCATCTGGACCCGGGTCTGGTCCGAACTGACGTTGGCGTCGACTCCGAGCCTCGCCAGCTCGGCCGCGGAAATGTCGCGCTCCGACTCGGCCTTGCGCGCGTCCGCGGCGGCGCGCACCGCGTCCACGGTCGCCGATCCGCCGGTCGCTGCGTCGCTCCTGATCCTGGCCGCGCTGTCCCTGGCGAACCTGGAGGCGGCGTCCGCTCCCTGCAGCCGCGCGTTGGCCGCGCGCACGGCGGCCTGCGCCGAGCGCTGCTCGTTGCCCATCATCCGCCCCAGATAGGCAATCTCCTTCCTCAGCGAAGCGAGCTTCGCTGGGTAGAGCGGGAGGCGCGCCTGGGCTTCCGCGAGGCGCAGCTGCTGCCGCGTTGAGTCGAGCTCGATCAGGACGTCGCCGGCCTGTACCTTCTGGCCGATGACGATCTGGGTGCGGGTCAGCCGCCCCGCCAGAAGCGAGGAGACTTCGCGCGGCGCGCTTCCCACCTCCAGCCGGGCCTGGCGCGAAACCTCATAGACGGTCACGTTCCCGAAGCCGAACCAGAGCAGCCACGCGATGAGGCTCAACCCCGCCAGCGCCAAGGAAATCAAGACGATCCGCGATGAATCAAGCGCCAAAGATTGGGTTGTCTTGGAAAACTGAAACGTCAACTCGTTCTCCCCAAATCGGACCTAACCACTTCGCCTCGCGCGGCGCAACGGCGGTTTTCCCCACGCAGCTTATGTGAGTGCCTTTGCAAAATCAAAGGAGTGGAGCGGACCCGCAATACCCTCGACTTTTGGGCCCCTGGTTATCGGGTGCCGATGACAGTTGCGCGCCGAATCCTCGCTTTTCCGTTATTGATCCGGAACGGACTGAAATGCGCTTGGTCTGGCATTCGGAGCGGGCCTATCGTTTCAAACATCGGGCGACACTCTGGCACCGAGTCTCCCGGCCTGAAGGATCAAAGACGAGGCCGGAGTCATCTACGGGCTCGTTGCCTCGACGGAGTATTGTCGACGTATGTCTACGTTTTCCAACGAAGCCCCCGGAAACGGTTCCGCCTTCTCACCGATCGCTGACGTCCCGTCCGAAGACGATGACACCGGCAGCCCTCGTGCCCTGCATCAAGACGACGAGCTCGTCTTCCCCCTCTCCAAAGGCGCTTTCACCCAATATTGGGAAGACGCGGAGACGCCGCGGGAGCTTCGGGTATTCTATCGCGACAAAGAGATAGCGTTCGACGATCCGCATTTCTTCCCGTTCGGCGAGACTCTCGTGAAGCAGTCTCGTTTCCGCGCCGGCGACGCCTTGCAATGGGGCGAGTATGAGTGGCCGCGGATCCGCGAGATGCTTGAGGAGCTTATCGAGGCGAACGTCCTTCAATATGCGGACGAGGTCGTCGATCTCCCGGGCGCCCTGCGGCACGAGGAGCGCGAGACGCTCCTGATGCCGGCAAGGATCAACCACGGAAAAACCTGGGACGACGCCGAAGAGATCTTTCAGATGATCTCGGGAAAGCCGATCCAGGTCGGGCACCTGGAGCTCGTCATCCCGATCTTCCGCGTCGCCCACATGTATATGGACGCGGACGATCGGCAGGTCGGCGAGGCGAACGTCTTTCCGCCGGCGATGAGGCTCGATCGGCCGACGCTGTGGCGGACCTGTACCTACTCCGGGACCCGGTACCAGCCGGATCTCCCGATGAACGTCACCGCGCTTCGGATCATGCGCAACCAGTGGCGGCACATGATGGTGATCGTGCGCCGGGTCAGCGATGCCTACAAGGCCCGCTTTCCCGAGGTCGACCAGCGCGGGTGGACCGTCGGCGACATCGAGCGCATGACGGTCTGCGTCCTCGCTCTTCCCAGCTACATGGTGCTGCGCGTCGAGAACCGGGTGGAGAACGGCAAGCTGCACCCGGCGCTTTCGTCGGCCTTCCGGCTGACGGACGGGCTGAGGATGCTGATGCACCACATGCTCTTCGTTCCGTTCGGGGAGCCGACCCGGTCCTCGACCACGCCGATGACCGGCACTGAAGCGCACCAATATGCGGAGCGCAATTACTCGTTCCACACCGCTCAGGGCGTCTGCGCCGGGCCGCCGTCGATGGTCGACGATTTCCTCGCCGTCATCCTCGACGGCGCCGATCCCAGGGGCGGCTGGCCGGACGAGATCGATCCCGAAGTGCAGGATGCGCTGGATCAGGTCGAGAAGGCTGTGGATTACGGCCTGATGGGCCTGCAGGCCTTCGGATCCGTCTTCTCGCTCTTCCCGACCTCGACCGCCGGCCATGCCGAGCTCCGAGAGATCGTGAACACATGGACGAAATCCGAATCGCCGACCCTCACGCACCTGCGCGAGCGGTGCGAGAAGATCCACCAGATCACTCAGGATGTGGGCTGGCTCGCCGCGGACGCGCTCCGGAAAAGCCGGCTGATCGCCTATGACGAGATGTATCAGAAGTGCGGCTTCGGACTGACCGGAAGCTATCCCGAGCCGTCGCTGGAGGAGCGCTACGAAAACCTGCCGCCCCTGCCGGAGCAGACCCTGGCGGAGCTGCGCGCGGCTTTCGCTCGCTATCTTTCCGATCTTCCCGACGGGGACGAGCTGTTCGACCGGCTCGCGGCCTGGCTCGGCCGGTTCGTGAGCTTCATCCAGGTGGCGCTCCAGACCTCCCTCGAGGTGCAGGGCCGGATCAACGACCTGCTCGGCCGGCCCGAGCCGACCCGGGAGTTCACGGGGCGCGATCTGACGACCTACATCGGTCTCGATAAGAGCGTCGACTCGAAGGACGAAAGGAAAGAGGTGCCGTTCCTCGTCGACGACATCGGCAGGGTTCTCGGGCTCACTATAGAAATCACCGTCGATGACATCACCGTTACGCAGGGCGTGAAGGCGATGCCGACGGCTCCGAGAGAAGTTTCGGTGGATGCAATAGCCGCCGAATGACTGCGCACTCATGCGCAAACGTGGAAGGAAGCCAAAATGAAGATCAGATCCAACCTCCGCGCCGGACTCGTTCGCGATCGTTGCGGCGGCACCTATGACCGTTGCGGCGGCTCGACCCGTTGCGGCGGCACCCGCTGCGGCGGCACCGTCTACGCTTACTAAGCGCGACGGGAACTGACTTCACGGTCGTCCCGCCCGCTCGATCCGTGCCTGGCCAGCCAGGAGGGAAGAACAGGCGGGACGGCCGATGAGGAGAATCCGGCGGGTATTCATCCACCGGATGATGCGCAACCCTGCGCAACTGTGAGAGGAAGCCAACATGAAAATCAAAACCAACGTCCGCGCCGGACTCGTTGCCGATCGTTGCGGCGGCTACACCCGTTGCGGCGGTTCGACCCGTTGCGGCGGCACTCGTTGCGGCGGCACCACCTACGCTTACTAAGCGCGGCGGCAACTGAATTCACGGCCGCCCGCCCGATCGATCGCCCCTGGGCAGCCAGGGAGGGTAGAAAAGGCAGGACGGCCGACGAAGAGAATTCGGCGGTTATTCGTCGCCGGATGATGCGCAACTCTGCGCAAACTGTGAGAGGAAGCTAACATGAAAATCAAATCCAACGTTCGCGCCGGCTATTACGACCGTTGCGGCGGCTACACGCGTTGCGGCGGTTCGACCCGTTGCGGCGGCACTCGTTGCGGCGGCACCCTCCAGGCCTACTAAGCGGCCGAAGGTGAACTGCCTCCGGCCGTTCATCTGACTCTCTCTCCCGGCCGGGCAATCGGCCGGGAGAGAAAGACAAGGACGGCCGGGCAAGAATTCCGGCGGACATTTCGTCAGCCGGGACAGTGCGCATCGCGCGCACCACGTGGAAGGAAGCCAAAATGAAAATCAAAACCAACGTTCGCGCCGGCTATTACGACCGTTGCGGCGGCTACACCCGTTGCGGCGGCTACAACCGTTGCGGCGGCGGCGGCGGCTATCAGATCCCCTGATCGACCGTAGGCGGTTGGCCTCAAGACCGCCTCGGCGGACTTGGATGCCAGCGCAAGGTGTAGCCATCCGGCTTCGGCCGGGTGGCTATACTCCACTCTGGGGCCGCCCAGCTCCGAGCGTCGATCGCGTCTCGCGCTCCGCTCAGATTTTCAAGCCGGACACTCGTTCCGGCGTCGCCAGGAACGCTTCGGCACTGGCGACAAGGAATTCGGCAGGCAACAAGCCGGCCGGATAATGCGCAAATCGCGTAAACTGTGAGAGGAAGCTAACATGAAAATCAAATCCAACGTTCGCGCCGGCTATTACGATCGTTGCGGCGGCTACACCCGTTGCGGCGGCAGCACCCGTTGCGGCGGCTACGACCGTTGCGGCGGCACGGTCCTTACCCGCGAAGCTTATTGATCAAGGATAGCCACCCGGCTTCGGCCGGGTGGCTATACCCTTTGATGCACTCCTCACTTCATCCGGGTGTCGATCGAGCGGACGCTCCGCGCTCCACCTTGGGTTTTCACGTCGGCCAGACGGGTCCGACGCCGCCGGCGGCGCTGCCACCGGCAAAGGGAATTCGGCAGGCCACGGCCCGCCGGATAATGCGCGGACAAGCGCAACACCGTGAGAGGAAGCCAACATGAAAATCAAAACCAACATTCGCGCCGGCACCTACGACCGCTGCGGCGGCTACACCCGTTGCGGCGGCAGCACCCGTTGCGGCGGCGGCGGTGGCGGCGGCGGTGGCGGTGGCGGCGACGGCGACGTCCCGCAGCTGGATGGCGGTCTCTACTCGTAAGGATCGACAACTCGTTACGTCGGTCAATCTGTTCCGACGGCGTCGGCAGCCCTGCGGCCGTCGGCGAAAAGAATTCGGCGGATGTCCGTCCGCCGGATAACGCGCAATTTGCGCAATGTGAGAGGAAGCCAACATGAAAATCAAATCCAACGTTCGCGCCGGATATTACGATCGTTGCGGCGGCTACACCCGTTGCGGCGGCAGCACCCGTTGCGGCGGCGGCGGCGGCGGCGGCGGCGACGGCTACGATCCCCGCATCGAAGTCGACACCGCATATTAATCGACGCTAGCCACCCGGCTCCGGCCGGGTGGCTGCACTATTCATGCCCGTGTCACGTCGGTAAGATTAGCGGTAGATGATGGTCATGCGTTTCACTGCTCGATATTCAGGGATCTGGCTGTTCCTCCTCATGGCCGGCATGGCGCCCGCACAGGCCGCCAAGACCCGCCCCCCCGAGCCGCCGAAGCCGGCCATCCCCGAACGTTTCAACGCCGTCGAACGCTACCCTGCGGCCACCGTCCCCGCCGCGAGCCTGGCGGACGAGGCCTGGTGGAAGATATTCAACGATCCGGTCCTAAATGCCTTCGTCGAGAAGGCCCGGACGAGCAACAGCACCATCCAGGAAGCCTCGGCGCGGCTCGAAAAGTCGCGCGCTTTGCTGCGCGGCGCGGCGGCGGCGCGAATGCCGCAGGCCGGCGGCAACGGCGGCGTATCGCAGCGTGCCGGGCCGTTGATCAACGAATCCGGGCAGAGCGGGCGCCTCATCTATCCGAATGCCAGCGTCAGCTACGAGATCGACCTGCTCGGCAGGTTGTCCAAGGCGAAAAAGGCCGCCCGGCTCGATGCCAGTGCGAGCGCCGACCTGCTGCGCTTTGCCCGGCTGCTCGTCGAGGCCGACACGGTCCAGGCCTATTTCGAGATTTGCGGCCTGGACGAGGAGCGCTCGATCCTCGCCAAGTCGGCGGACGATCAGCGCTCGACGCTGAAGATCCTGGAGCAGCGCGAAGGCCACGGTCTCGCCACCCGGCTGGCGGTGAACCGCGCTCGCGCCGAAGTCGCGACTATCGATTCGGACATCGAGGATCTGGAGCGCCGCCGAGCCGAGCTCGTCGCCGGGCTCGCCTTGCTGATGGGGGAGGCTCCGTCCGACCTCGCAAGCCCAGGGAAGCTCGGGACGCCGCCGATCGTCCCGGCCGACATCCCGAGCGTCGTCATCGCCCGGCGTCCCGACATCTCGGCCGGCTTGCGCAGCGTCGAGGCCGCGCGGGTGCGGGTGGGGGGCGCGAAAGTCTCGTGGCTGCCCAGCATGAGCCTTACCGGCGCCCAGGGTTTCGCCTCGCCTTCGCTGGGCAGCCTGCTGAGCTCGGCGACCCAGAATTTCGGACTAGGCTTCCTGTTCTCGATCCCGGGTCTCGACGGCGGCCGCCACAAGGCGCGGGTGCGCTCCGCGCGCGCCGACCTTTCGCTTGCCTCGGCCCAGTACAGCACGCAGCTGCTGACGGCGCTGCGCGATGTCGACAGCCAGCTCAGCGCGGTTCGGATATTGGGCGACCGCGCCGAGACGCTTCGCGCCATCGCCGACGACGATCAGAGCCTGGCGACGATGCTCCAGGCGCGTTACGCCAACGGGCTGATCAGCCAGCTCGAACATGTCGAGGGCCTGCGCGTCATCCTCGAGCATCGCAGGAACGCCGTTCAGGTCAACGTCGCCCGCTACGTCGCGACCGTGGGTCTGATCCGCGCCCTCGGCGGAGGCTGGGGAGCGCCCGCGCCGGCCGCGGATCGCCTGGCGGAAGGAAGCCGGCCGCAGCCTGGCCGCTGATCGGGCCGGCTGTGCGAGCGTCCGGGCGGCCAGCAGCCGAGAAGCACATCATCACCATCTCGAAAAGCATCGCGAACGCTGTCCCCGTGACGGCGGACACCCTGCCTTGGGCACAGGAAGCAGCGCTCACCGTCGGTATGCCGGGCTGCCGTGGCTGGTGGCCTGCGATTTCACGGCTTCCTACGCCATAAACCAGCTCGAATTCAGGGCAGGCCGAGAGCTTCGATCCGGTTGGCACCGACCGCGAGCTCGCCTGGGCGTCGTCCCTCGGAATGAACGCCGCTCGGGTCTATCTTCACGATCCCGCCGCGTAGGCGGTGCCGCGTGGGCCAGTCGCAATCCGCGACGAATCAGTCACTTGCGCGGAAGAACCGGCTGAAACCTTATCTGGTTGAATGCGGCGTCGCCCGCCGGCGGCTACCCGGCCGGCTGAACGACAGGGACGACCATGGGCAAGGGACCGGATTACGACCATCACATCGCCAGGGCGCGCACGGAGATGGATTGCGCCTATCGGGCCCGAGACGGTGCCGCGGCCATGGCGCACATGAAGCTTTCCGCGCTCCACATGGATCGCGCGCGTCTGGCACGGGCTTCGAACCGGTCGGATGAAGGGCGAACGGGAGCGGGTCTGCGTCGGCTTAGCCCCTGATACGGCCGGCGGAGGATCGGAGCGTCCGGATTTCCGGGTCTCGATCCTCCCGGCGAAGATGCGAGACGGCTATCGCCCGGACTAGCCGGCCAGGCGCGAACCGGCGGCGCGCAACCAAAGCGGATCGTTGAACGTCCATCGTTTCGGGGCGGCGATTGCGTTCAGCCCCCGACGCCGCCACCCGGAACAAGCCTCCATGATGCACCTGCTTCGCCTGCTCATGTCCTGGTCGGTCAGGCGGGTGCTGCTGTTCGTCCTGCTGGTCGCGGCGATGGTGGCCTTCGTTCAGGTCAGAAGCGCCTATGAGCGCCTGCCTGAGCTCACCGAGGAGGTCGAAGCACTCGAGCGGCAGCAGGGCCTGCTGGAGGCGGAGGTTGCGCGACAGCGGGAGCAGGCGGAGACCAGCCTGCGGACGATCGAGGGCCTCGAGGAGCCGATGCTGCGCCGGCGGCTCGCGCAGGTCCGGGCCGCCCTCGCGGCGCAGAAGGAGGACAGGGCCGGCAACCTGGGCCTGGCGGTGGATGCGGCACGGGGCGACGGCAATGCCTTGGCCGCCGAGCTGGCGGGGCGCTTCCGACTGCAGCGGCTTCGCCGGGAGGAGGCGGTCATCGTCGCCCGGCTGGAGGCGATCCGGCGCGGGGGGCAGGTGAACGGGCTGGTGGGGAGGATCGGCACCCTGGACTCAAGAATCCGCGAGCTGGAGCAGCGTATCGCCGCGATCGAACGCCAATATCCGGTGGCCGCGCAGATCGAGCGGGTACCCGGGGTCAGGAGGATCGAAGGCCCCTGGCGGGACCTGAGGGCGGCTCGTCAGGAGCTCGCAGCCGCCAGGATCGAGCGACAGCGCCTGGCGGCCCTGTATCGGACAACGCGAAGCGCCTTCGATCAAGCGCGGCTCTCCTATCGCAACGGCCAGGCGGCGATGCGCGCCCTGCCGGCGCCGACCGGCGAGCTTCGGCAGCGGATCGAGCGCAAGCGCGAGCAGCTCGCCGGGCATTGGGCGAGCCGGGGCTGGCAAGCCGTGAGGCCGGTGCTCGGCTGGGCTCTCTGGGTGACGGCGCTCGTCATCGTCCTTCCGCCGGCGGTGAAGGCCTTCTGGTTCTTCGCGGTGGCGCCGGCCGCGTCGCGCCTGCGGCCGATCAGGATCGGGCGCCCCGGCCGCGGCGATCTCCGCTGGGCCGCCGAGCGACTGGCGGGGGAGGGGCCGGCGACGGGGAGCTCGGTGTCGTGGCGGCTGCGCCTTCGGCCCGGGGAGCAATTGCTGGTGCGGCCCGAATATCTGCAGAGCTCGGTCGTCGATGCCCGAGCCGACTCGCAGTGGCTTTTGAGCCCGGACCTGCCCTTCGGAAGCCTCGCCACCGGCCTCGTCGGCCTCACCCGGATCCGGCCCGATCGGGAGACCTGCGCGACTCTCTCCGCGAGCCGGGATCCGATCGACGAGATCGGAGTGATCGAAATAGCCGAAGGATCGGCCGTCGTCTTCAGGCCTCGAAATCTCGTCGGGATCGTCCAGCTCGCGGGCCGGCCCTTGAGGCTCGAGCGGGTCTGGAGGGCGGGCTGCCTGATGTCGTGGCTGACCCTGCGGCTTCGCCATCTGGTGTTCCACGGCCCCTGTGCCCTGGTCGTCAAGGGCGCCCGCGGAGTCGCGCTCGAGCCGGCCGCGGGAGGGCGGCGGGTCGCCGATGCGGCGACGATGGGCTGGAGCGCCGGCCTCGACTATTCGGTGGCTCGGAGCGAAACCTTCCTCGCCTATCTCACCGGCAAGCAGAGCCTGTTCCACGACCGGTTCGACGGCGACACCGGCCAGGTGATCTACGAGGAGATGCCGCGAGCGGGGGCGAAGTCGGGGCTGTTCGGCCGCGGCCTCGAAGGTTTGGGAGACGGCCTGCTGAAGATCGCCGGCCTCTGAAGGAGGCGTGACGTACCATCCGGATCAAGGCTGACCCGCGCCATACGCATCCGCAAAAGAGCCGGATTCAGTCGCTTAGGACCGACCGCTACTCAGATTAGCCGGTGGTGGGTCG
>DASWLY010000081.1:0-4327 GCA_036400035.1 Allosphingosinicella sp. | reverse complement strand
CGAGGAAAGGCGCCATTATCTCGAAGACTGGTCGCAGCCGGGCGTGCTCACCACCATGCTCAACTGGTACCGGGCGTCGAAGGTCGTGGTGCCCGCGCCGGGCGAGGCGGCGAAGGCGCCTTTATGGACTCACGCGCCCTTCCCGAAGCTCAGGACGCCCACCCTGGTTATATGGGGCCTCAAGGACGTGGCCCTGCTCCCGGTCCAGCTCGAAGGCCTGCCCGACCTGATCGAGGACCTGCGCGTGGTGACCTCCACCACGGCGAGCCATTTCATCACCTGGGAAGAGCCGGGGACGGTGACCAGCGCGATCTCGGATTTCATGGCGGAGACGGCGTAGGTGGCAGGAACGAGGAGCGCCCTCTACTTCCTCTCCCGCTTTTCGCGGGAGAGGGGGGACCCAAGCCGAAGGCTTGGGGGGTGAGGGTCTTGTGAGTCAGTGCTACAGACCCTCACCTCCCACCGCTTCGCGGCGGGCCCCTCCTCTCCCGTAAGCACGGGAGAGGAGTTTGCGAGTGCCGCTCGCACCGTCATTGCTCCGCCACCACCCGCTTGCTACAGGCCCGCGCCATGCAGACGGACCGCTTCACGCCGGAGATCAGCTACGTCGCCACCCCGCGAGTCGCCTGCGACGGGGCGAGCGAGACTCATCCGGCGCTCGGCCATCCCCGGGTCTATCTGCAGATCGACGAGAAGGGCTTCGTCGACTGCGGCTATTGCGACAAGAGGTTCGTCCTCAAAGGCGGCCCGGCCGACGAGGGCGGCGGCGGGGCCTGAGCCCGGGCTACATAGCCCTCATGGCCCGTTGCCAAGTGCGGCAACAGCGTTCAAGCAGGCCGCAGCGACTGGGATACACATCTTGCACAAAACCATGACCGCCTACGCCTTTGCAGGGCTGCTTCTCCTCGGCCTTCCGGCCTGCACGGCCGAGCCGGGCGAGAACGCTTCGGGCGATCCTTCCGCCACGAACGCGGCCGCGCCGGCCGGCTCCAACGCCGCGGCGGCGGCGGCGCCCGCCGCCCGCTCGCCGCTGTTGCTCGAGGGCGCCGGCCTCGGGATCCCCGACGCCTCGCCGCCTCGGATAGTCTCCTTCAACACGCCCAAGGCCGCCGTGATCGAGGCGCTGACCAAGGCGCTGGGGCGCCCGCCCACGCAGGTCGGCGAGAATTCGGAATGCGGCGGCGGCGGACTCGAATTCGCGGAATGGAAGGACGAGATCACGCTCTATTTCCAGGAGGGAGCCTTTTCGGGATGGGACAGCAAGGGGGAGCTGAAGACCACCGATGGCATCGGCCTCGGCTCCAGCCGCTCCGACGTCGAGAAGCTCGCCGGCTTCGAAGCCGAGGAAAGCACTCTCGGCACGGAGTTCCGCGCCGGCGGGCTGAGCGGCCTCCTCGCCTCGAAGGCTCCCGGCGCGAAGGTCACGGCCCTGTGGGGCGGCACCACCTGCGTGTTCCGCTAGGATGAGGCGCGATGCACCGCTTGCGGCCATGCTCGGCGGGGCGCTGCTCGCTCTCGCGGCCTGCTCGCCCGAGGCTCCGGCGCCGGATAATGCGCAGGAGGTTCGCGCCGAGCTGAATGTGACGTCCAATGCCGCGACGGCCAGGGTGGAGACGAAGGCGGCCCCGGCGCCGGCCCCCGCCGCACCCCAGGAGAAAGTCGCGGCCGCGGCCGCGGCAGCGGGCGAGCGCCGGTGCGGCTGGCTCTCCAACCCCACGCCGGGCAATTGGTGGCTGACGGACAAGGATGGGCAGTGGGTCCTCGGCACTCAGGGCGGCGACCAGGCTCCGGGCATGGAAGGCCTGCCGGACATGAGCACGGCCGGATGGGTCGAGACCAACGTCCATTACGGCTATGGCTGCGCCTGCATCACGATCGCCCACGATCCGACCACCCGAAAGGTCACCCGGATCGCCAAGGCGGAGCCGAAGCCGCTCAAGCAATGCCAGGCGGACAGGAGCCTGCCGAAGCCCGGGTAGCCGCACCCCGGCCCAAGGCGGGCCTCGGCGAGTGAAAGGCGCCCCCGTCACCCCGGCGAAAGCCGGGGCCTCGTGGGGTGAAAGGCGCCGGCGACCTTCACCCGCCGAGGTCCCGGCTTTCGGGTCCCATCGAAGTACTACTTCGATGGGGTCCCTCCCGGGATGACGTGAGGGGTTCGCCTCCCTATATCCCCTCAATGACCCATACCGATCCCCGCCGCTTCCTCTACCGTAGCGACGCCCTCACGCCCGATTCCGCGCTTCGCCTTACCGCGGACGCGCTCAAGTCCTGCGACGATGGCGAGCTCTATCTTCAATATACCGTCTCCGAATCCTTCGGCTTCGACGACGGGCGGCTGAAGACGGCCGATTTCGACACGAAGGCCGGGTTCGGGCTTCGCGGAGTCTCGGGGGAGACGACCGCCTTCGCCCATGCCAACGAGCTTTCGGAAGCCGCCATCCGCCGCGCCGGCGAGACCATGGCGGTACTGGACCCCTCGACCGGCGCGCGGCCGGCGCCGCCGCGGCGGACCAACGCCACGCTCTACACCGACTCCGATCCGCTCAGCCTCGTGCCCTTCGCCCGCAAGGTCGAGCTCTGCCAGCAGATCGAAGCGGCGGCGCGCGCCCGCGACCCGCGCATCGTGCAGGTCGCGGTGGCTCTCACCGGCGCCTGGTCGGTGATCGAGATCGTCCGGCCGGACGGATTCGTCGCCCACGACGTCAGGCCGCAGGTCCGGCTCAACGTGCAGATCTTCGTCGAGCAGAACGGCCGGCGCGAGAGCGGCTATCACGGCCTCGGCGGCCGCTACCTCTACGACCGGCTGTTCGATCCGGCGGTGTGGAACCGGGGGATCGACATCGCCCTCGCCCAGGCGCTGGTGAACCTCGAATCGGTCGATGCGCCCGCGGGCGAGATGACGGTCGTGCTCGGCCCCGGCTGGCCCGGAGTGCTTCTCCACGAAGCGATCGGCCACGGCCTCGAAGGCGATTTCAACCGCAAGGGAACCTCGGCCTTCTCGGGCCGGATCGGCGATCGGGTGGCGGCTCCGGGAGTAACCGTCGTCGACGACGGCTCGCTGGCGGATCGCCGCGGCTCCCTCTCCATCGACGACGAGGGCACGCCCACCCAGTGCACCACGCTGATCGAGGACGGCATTCTCACGGGCTATATCCACGACCGCCTGAACGCCCGGCTGATGGGGGTCGAGCCGACCGGCAACGGCCGCCGCCAGAGCTTCGCCCATGCGCCGATGCCGCGGATGACCAACACCTTCATGCTCGGCGGCAACGAGGATCCGGGCGAGATCCTGGCCCGGGCCGGCAACGGCATCTACGCCAGGAGCTTCGGCGGCGGCCAGGTCGACATCACCAGCGGAAAGTTCGTCTTCTCCTGCACCGAAGCCTACAAGATCGAGAACGGGAAGCTCGGCGCGCCCCTGAAAGGCGCGACCCTGATCGGCGACGGGCCGACGGTGCTGACCAAGGTCGCCGGCATCGGCAACGACATGGCGCTGGACGAAGGCGTCGGCGTCTGCGGGAAGAGCGGCCAGTCGGTCCCCGCCGGAGTGGGCCAGCCGACCCTGCTGATCGACGGCCTGACGGTGGGAGGCACGGCCGGCTGATGGCCTGGCAGGACGACGTCCTCGGCTATTGGTTCGCGCTCGACAAGGAGCAATGGTGGAAGGCGGACCCGGCGCTTGACGCGGAGATCCGCGAGCGCTTCCTGCCCTTGTGGGAGAAGGAGCGGGAGAACGTCCCGGATGCCTTCCTCGGTGGCGCCCGCGACGCGATCGCGGCGATAATCCTGTTCGACCAGTTCCCGCGCAACATGCTGCGCGGCCATGCCGATCAGTTCTCGACCGATCCGCTCGCGCTCGCCGTCGCCAAGGGCGCGGTCGACCGCGGGCTGGACGAGGCGATGAGCCCAGCCGAGCGCGGCTTCCTCTACATGCCTTTCCAGCACAGCGAGGATCTAGCCGATCAGCAGCGCTCGGTGGCCCTCTTCACCGCGCTCGGCGACGACTATCAGCTCGGCTTCGCCCGCAAGCATCATGACGTCGTCGAGCGGTTCGGCCGCTTTCCCCACCGCAACGCGATCCTTGGCCGGCCGCCGCGCGCCGCCGAGATCGAGGCCGGCGACGTGGTGCCCTGGTAGTGGCGCTGGTCCAGGCCGGCAGGTTCTACGACAGCCTCGCCGCGGGTGCCGCTCAGTCGCTCCTCACCGACGCCCGCATCGACAGCTTCATCTTCGACATGGGCATGACGCTGCAGGCCGTCGGCTTCGCTGTCCCGGTGCGGCTGATGGTCGACGAGGACGACCTGGAAAACGCGCAAGCCCTGCTCAC
>DASWLY010000080.1:0-2057 GCA_036400035.1 Allosphingosinicella sp. | reverse complement strand
GTTCGGGCTTCCGACCATCACCTCGTCGGGCAGGAAGACGGCGAAGGGCTCGTCGCCGACGATGTCCCTGGCGCACCAGACGGCGTGGCCGAGGCCGAGCGGCTCCTGCTGGCGGACCGCGACGACCGAGCCGGGCGGCATGCGGGTGCTGTTCAGGATGTCGAGCGACTTGCCGCGGCCGCGCATCACCGCCTCGAGCTCATAGGCGATGTCGAAATGGTCCTCGAGCGCGGTCTTGCCCCGGCCGGTGACGAAGATCATCTGCTCGATCCCGGCCTCCAGAGCCTCCTCGACCGCATATTGGATGAGCGGCCGGTCGACGACGGTCAGCATCTCCTTGGGCACCGCCTTGGTGGCGGGCAGGAATCGCGTACCGAGGCCGGCGACGGGGAAGACCGCCTTTCTGACTTTCTTCAATCTGCTCTCCGGAAAAAGGGGTCGGGGGCGCCGGCGGATCAGCCGGTCGGGGGAAGGTCGAAGGGGTCGTCCTCGCGTTCCTCGGAGCGGCGAAGGCCGTCGTCCTGGCGGGCGGGGCGGGCGATCGGGGGCGGGGTCAGAAGCTCGTCCGTGGTCGGCGCCCGCACCGCCATGGCCGGCTTGGCCGGCATCGCCTGGCCGGCCCTGGGCTGCAACGGCTCCATGTTGCCGCAGGCGGCGAGAAGGGCGAGGCCAAGGAGGGAAATGAGCGCGCGCATGGTGATGCCGCCGCCATAGCCGAAGCGGGCGCGGGCGGCCAAGGCGAATCCGCGGCCTGCGGGCGGGCGCAGCCTCGCCCGTCGCCCTGAGCCCGTTTCGCAGGTCCAGGTCTCGACCCGCGAGGCGGTTCGTCGCGGGTTGCTGAAACCGGTTCAGCATGACGGCCGCAGCGGGGGGATTGCCGCCGCCGCCTGGCCGACCTAGGCGGCGGCATGCGGCCGATCCTGATCCTGCCTTTCGCCCTTGCCGCCTGCGGGCAGGGCGGCGACGAGAAGAACACCGCCGGCCCCGCCGAGCCCGGCTCGACGCCGCCCAAGCAGGAGGCGCCCACGGGCCGCCTCGACCGCTCGCGCGCCGGCAGCGCCGCGCCGGCGACGGCGTTCGAGGATCCGGAAGGGACGCCGGCGAGCCTCGCCGACTTCCGAGGCAAGCCGGTGCTTCTCAATCTCTGGGCGACCTGGTGCGCGCCCTGCGTCGCCGAGATGCCGACGCTCGACAAGCTGGCGGAGCGCGAGGGGGAGCGGCTGAAGGTGCTGACGATCAGCCAGGATCTGGACGGCCGGGAGAAGGTCGAAGCCTTCTTCGCCAGGCAGGGCTATCGCAACCTCGAAACCTGGCTCGATCCGCAAATGGCGCTGATGTCGAAGCTGAAGGCCGACACCCTGCCGACGACGATCCTGTACGACGCCCGCGGCCGCGAGGTTTGGCGGGTGGTCGGAATGGAGGATTGGAACAGCGGCCGGGCGGCGGTGCTGATCAGGCAAGGACTCGGACGGAAATAGCCTGCCGCACGAAGGCGCGAAGGCACAACGGAGGAAGGGACTATCCGTCATCCCGGCGAAAGCCGGGATCCGGTGGAGAACCCGCGGTGCCTTTTCCGTCCTGGGATCCCGGCTTTCGCCGGGATGACGGGAGGGGGCGGCGGTGCTGATCAGCCAGGGATTCGGACGGAAATAGCCTGCCACCGTCATGCCCGCTCCCGCCACGAAGGGGCCTTATCCTTTTACTCCCTTGTCCCTTGGCGCCTTCGTGTCTTCCTTCAAAAAAAGTCAGGCATTTCGCCCGAAGGAAAAGCGCCGGATGCTCGCCCCCGCCCGCGCCTTGCACTCGGCCGGGCTTCATCGCCTGTCGGTGCGGGCGCCTCGCCACCCTGTTCAAGGGAAGACACGAAGGCGCGAAGGGACAAGGGAGGAAGGAAGACTCCGTCATCCCGGCGCAAGCCGGGATCCGGTGGAGACCCGCGCCTTTTCCGTCCCGGGATCCCGGCTTTCGCCGGGATGACGGTAGGGGCGGCGAGTCCGGGTTGAAGAATGCACGTCATCCCGGCGGAAGCCGGGATCTGGTGGAGACCCGCGCCTTTT